>DAIEQT010000081.1 GCA_027347545.1 Ignavibacteria bacterium
CCTTTTGTTTTAAGGCTACTGTTATTCTCTCCGTATCCTCCTAAAATTTATTTCCCGTGCCAGACAATAGTCTTCATCGGAACGGAATTAACTAAGTTACCGACAATAAATACCTCTGTTCCATTACTCCAAACAGACCTATAAACTGCCGAGGAAATATTAATATCTTTTATATTGACACATTCGCTTCCATTATTAAAAAATGCCCGTCCCCCCTGGCCTACTGCTAAAATATATTTATCATTAACGGCAATCATATCTTCTACGGCTAAGTAATATTGAATCTGTTTTAACCATTGACCGCCCTCATATAAAAAAACTCCTTCCCAACCATAACTATACAACTTGCCGCTATTTGAAACGTACAGTTTCTGTCCAAAATTTCTCGAGTACAGCGTTGAGTCCATTATTTTCCACTTATTTAATTCGTATTTATAAAAATAGGTAGTATGCGGGGTGGTAGCCGTTTGTGGTTTTATAGCAAGCATAAACTTTCCCCCTTTTGTTTCTCTTACTCCGCTTATAACTAAAGTCGAATCTCCAATGGTTTCTTTCTTCCAGATACTGCCGTTATAATTCCAAATTTCTCCGTAACCGGAACAAAAAACATTATTTGCCTCCGTTCCCCAAACATCATTTATAAAAATATTGTTAGCCTTAACTACGTGCTCAATCCATTTCGAACCGTTAAAATTTATTATTAGCGGTCTTCGTGTCCATGTATCAGTATTAGAATTATACCCAAGAAGTCGTTCACCGGTCATCCAAACATTATTAGCACTAAATCCAAATACTTTTTTGAAATCTAACGCACTTCTATCAATGTCTTTAAATAGATCGTAGTAACTCCATGCTTTTCCGTTGTAATGCCAAACTGTTGTAATACTTCTATCATGGAAACCGCAAGTCCACACATTATCAGCAGAACTTCCCCAAATAGAAAACATTAAAACTTGATAGCTGCCGGGATAGTCAAGTGTATCAGCTGTCCAAGTCATTTCCAGCGGAGATTTAAGTTGTTCTTCCGGTTTGGTAATTTCACTCTTGCAAGAAATAGTTATTAGTACTGCGGTTAAAAAAAGAATTAAGCTGAAGTAGTGTTTCATATCTCCCCAGAGTTTAGTTATTCAAAATGTTTTGTAATTAACTATTTGCAAGTTAGCATTGTTTTTTTCGTATATGCAAATCCCATTTCCTTTACCCCAATTAAATTTGTGTTAAAACAAAAAACCCCGGTAGAAAATTTGCCGGGGTTCTTTTGCTTCTCCTAAAAAGCTAACAGCTAATAGCTATTTATTAACGACCAACTTTATCTAAAGTTTCTTTCTTAGCCATTAATTGTTCCTTTGTTTCAACTCTTTCCGGATCAGCTATAATAGCTTCTGTCGGGCATGATGGAATGCATTGCGGTTCATCGTGGAAGCCAACACATTCGGTACATTTATCGGGAACGATGTATGTGTGTTCATCGCTTAATGCTGCTTTTTCTTCCGTTCCATAAATGTAAGAAACGCCGGCGCCGTAAATAGCATTGTTTGGGCATTCTGCTTCGCATGCATTGCAAGAAATGCATTCATCTGTTATCACTACTGACATATTAGGATTCCTCCAAGTGTTAAAAAGTTATTAAAGTCTGTTTCAAAAATAGTAATAATCTCTTAATTGAAACCGCCCGCATTCGGAAATTTTTATTACAATTTTCATTAAAAGACCATTAATCCTTTTAAGAATCATCATTACTTCTTAGAATCAATTTGTTTTAACAATTCGTCACACGCAGTTTTGAGCTGCTCATCAACACCTTTAGCAATCCAATCAACAGAATTTTCAACTGTTATATCCGGAACAGCTGGACCAAGCTCTTGGTTTTTATCTGTTGCTTTGGTGAACCAGCCTCTTAACGGCAACCGAACAAACGAGCCGTCTATTAATCCTTTACCGCCGGTTGAAATAACAGAGCCATTGGTTGCAATACCAACAAGTTTTCCAATTCCTAAAGTTTTATAAGCGTGGGAGAAAATTTCTGCGTTGGAATAACTGCCTTCGTTGCAAAGCGCGATTGATGGTTTCAACCAAGCTGCAAAAACTAAGCGCTCGCCGGTTGGGTAATATTCACGGAATTTTTTCTTATCGCGCTCAAGATTATCGCTAGCTCCGCGCGGAATTGTGTATGCGTGCTGCTTGTAATTCAGAATTGTCATCAAGTAATCTGTTGTAGAGCCGCCGCCGTTGTAGCGGACATCAACAACCAATCCTTCTTTGCCGTAACCGGCAGCGGTTAGTTCGCGCTCAAAAGTTTCAAAGCTTCCGTAATCCATTCCTTGAATGTGAATGTAG
Source organism: Ignavibacteria bacterium (assembly GCA_027347545.1). Lineage (GTDB taxonomy): Bacteria > Bacteroidota > Ignavibacteria > Ignavibacteriales > Melioribacteraceae > Stygiobacter. The sequence continues at coordinate 2,338 of DAIEQT010000081.1, forward strand.
CCGAGTCTTCCGTTGGAAAATTTATCAACGAGTTTTTTTCTATCATTCACCCATTCTTGATAAAGCTGCTGGCGTAGCATATTGGTTGGGCGAATTACAACTTCGCGTTTTTTGCCATCTTTACCTTTAACAGTAAGAAGAGTTTTCTCATCAACTTTTGTGTTTAGAAGTTGGTAAAAATTCTGCTCTTGGAATGAAGAACCATCAACAGCGGTAATCAAATCATCAGCAAATAACTTGCTTGTATTTTTATCAGCCGGAGTTTGTGGAATAACGCGAACTACTTTCATTCCATCTGCAGTTGGTTCTAATTCTGCACCGAGTAAACCGGTTGCATCTTTTTGTGTTTCCGCACGCTCTGCCGCTGTAAAGCCCATGTGGCTGGAGTTTAATTCACCAAGAAGATTGTTGAACATATCGCGGAGATCATTTGGCGTTGATGCGATTAAGCAAAGTTCTTCATATTTCTTTTTGAGATCGTTCCAGTCCTTGCCATGAAATTGCGGATCGTAAAATCCGTCGCGAATTGTACGCCAGGCTTCTGCAAAAACTTGTTTGCGTTCAGCCGGATAATCAATTTTCAGTTTTGCTGAATAAGGAAGCGGTTCTGCTTTGTCTCCTTTAATATCATGCCGGGATAATGAGCCGCCCATCTTTGTGTAGTATAAATATTTTCCTTCTTTATCCATTGTAACATTGCCTGGATTAGAGCCGCCTTTTGTTAGTTCCTTGAGCTCCTTTCCATCCCACTTAACACTGTAAAGATCGCGCCCACCTTTTGTAGTACTGCTGGAACCAACATAGAAAAATGTTTCGCCATCTTTGCTGATGATAACATTGGATTCATCCCCCGGAAAGTTTGTTACTTGAACTAATCGCTGATGAATATTTTCGAAATCAATTTTGATTGGCTTTACTTTAACACTGTCTTTCTTTTCACTCTTCACGTTTGGCTTTTCGGCTGACTTTTCTTCTTTTACCGGCTCTTTTCGTCCCAATCAGATTTTGTTTTTTCCCAATCATCTTTCTTTAGCCAGGCAAACCAAACATCGCGGGTAAAATTTAAGCCGCCGGTAATTGCATTTTGTCCGCTTCGAGAAGAAAGAAATCCTAGTTTAGAACCATCGGCGCTCCAAAATGGATTTGAATCGCCGCGCGGATGCATAGAGACATTTACCGGCTTGGCAGAATTATCAACCAGCTGAATAAAAATGTCTTCGTTGAAATAAAGATCTTCAATTGAATAAGCGAGCCACTTGTTGTCCGGACTCCAAGCAACGCCGCTTGGCGAAGCCCAGCTATCAATTAATATTTTTTCGTTAGATAACTTACCATCCGCTGCAATATCAGCTACAACAAATTGTTTTTTATCAGCTCCGCAAGTGTAAGCAATTTTCTTTCCGTCACCGGAGACTGTTAAGCCGCTCTCATCTTCATCGGTTTTGGTTAAGCGAATGATTTCATGCTTCAGCGATTTGAAAATGTTGGGCTGAGTTTTATCGGCTGATTTAGCCAAATAAATATCGTAGTTATTGTCTTCACGATCAGAAGCAAAAACAAGCGTTGTGTCGGATAGCCATGCAACATCAACATCTCGGAAAGGAGAATCGGAAAGGTTTACGCTTCTGTTTTTTTCTTTGTCGGCTTCCTTCACAAAGACTTCTCCGCGTACAGAGAAAGCAAACAACTTTCCGTTTGGTGAAACAGCGTATTCAGTCAATCCGTTGGTCATCGTTTTGAATTCAACCGGATCGAATCTGTCATCGGCAGAAATTTCAACATCAACTTTTTTGAAATCAATCTTAGCGGTTTTGGAAACGTAAATATTTTTATCTCTTTCTATGATTACACTTAATCCATCGTTGGAAACATTTAGATATCTGATTGAGTGATCTTTGAAGTTGGTCAGCTGTTCCGGTTTGGAAACTGCTTTTCCCGTTTCATCTATTGTAATTTTATAAATGTTATAATTGCCGCTGTTGCTGCTTAAAAAGAAAATGGTTTTAGAATCTATCCATTGAGGCATTACATCATTCGTTTCGAAACCAACAAGCTTGGAATATTTTTTCGTTTTGGTATCGAACAGCCAAATATCTCTGTTGGATGGACCTCGGTACGCTTCACGAAAAACGGGATTGATGTCTCCACGCACGAGCGCAATAAATCTTCCATCTGGCGAAGCGATTGGCTCGAATCCCACTGCGTCTAAAACTCTCCATTCTGTACCGCCTTTAGATGAGATAGAATAAACTTCCATTGGTCTTTCTATTTGGTTGAACTCGCGGTTAGTTGAAAACAAAATGTTTCCATCATTCGACCAGTTGGAAATGTTATCTACAGCGGAATGATACGTTAAGCGCTTCGGCGTTCCGCCATCGTTCTGAATTACAAATAGGTCGTTGTTGCCGTAGCGAGCTCCACTGAATGCAATTTGTTTTCCATCCGGAGAAAATTTTGGATAGGCTTCGTAGGCTTCGTGAATCGTTAAGCGAGTTGCTTTGCCGCCGGTAACCGGAACAGTCCAAATATCACCTTGAAATGAAAATGCGATTTGGCTTCCGTCATTATTTAATGCGGGAAAGCGTAAAAGAAGATTTTCTTGAGCAAATGTAAATTGAACAGCAAGGATTAAGAATAACAGTATTAATTTTTTCATGCACACCTCTCGATTTGAAGTTTGGACAAAAATATGGTTAAGAAGTGTAAGGAACAAAGGAGAAAAAAGGTTACATGATGAACGGCTTAATAGAAATGTTAACGGTTTATTTTTAAGAAATTATTCGTGTTCTCGCTCTAATTCCAATAATCTCTTTTTACGCCAAAGTCAGCCGCCGTAACCGCCAAGATTTCCAGTCTTATTTGCTGCTTACCAATAAAAAATAGCGATTGCTCTTTATATACAAAAGTATATATTTGTATACAAAAGTATATGATGTGGTAACTAAACTTAAACTCGTGTAAATAGCATATTGACGGACTAACCATTAGAGAGATAAAATGATTCTTTACAGAGTGATGGACGAAGTTTTCCGGTCTTGGTCGCATGTTGCAGTATTGAGAACTCTTATTGACAGAAATAACGGTTGCACCGGCAATGAAACAGCACGTCTTTCCGGGATGCATCCGCGTTCAGCGATTAAAGCACTTGGCTCGTTGGAAGAACTTGGGGTTGTTAACAGACAGCGTGGCGGAAGAGATCATTTGTTTTCCCTAAATAGAGACCACGTTCTAGTTAAGGATTTACTTATGCCTTTATATAAAACCGAGAGTCTGTTCCCCCTTGCTATAAAAAAGGAAATAGGCTCTATCCTTAAAAAGAATGTAATCAGTGCGGTTATATTCGGCAGTGTGGCGAGAAGAGAAGAAAACCCCCGGTCGGATCTTGATCTTTGCTGTATCGTTAATTCCGTTCCAGACAAAATGCTTATACGAGAATTGTTGAACAAGAAATCGAAATCCATGAGTACTAAATATGGAATAAAAATAGCTCCGGTTTTTTTCACAGCAAGTGAATTTAAAAAGAAAAAGCAGGTGCGGTTAATTAAAGAGATTATCACCCAGGGCGTGTTAATAGTTGGAAAAAATCTGCGGACTTTACTAGATGGCTGAACGCAGAGGAAGAAAAGCAGTTGAGCGAAAAAACTATTTGCGATATCAAAATGTTGCCGAGCATTTTTATGAAGCCGCAAAAGATTCGATGGAACTGGAATATTGGACGGCAGCATGTGTTCTAATTGTTCATTCGGCAATAGCATACACCGATGCGCTTTGCATAAAACTTTCCGGACAGAGAAGTATGGGCGACAATCACGAAGACGCAATTCTGCTGGTAGATACAATTGTTGCCGACAGCGAAGAAAAAATCAAAGCGGTCAATCAGTTGCGAAGAATTATTGAAGAGAAAACAAAAGTATCTTATCTCGGTGAATTGTACTCGGGCAACCAAGCAAAAGAAATGTGGAAACGGCTGGAAAGATTTCGGGTGTGGGTAAAAATAATTCTAACAAGGTAACGCTCTTACCTCTTGTATGATAATTTCCTTAGCAATAAATCCAGATAAAAATTTTCAGTAAATGTATGTTATTAAAAAAGCGCCTAATCTAAACCCGTATTGCCACACAATTGTAACAACCCGGTTTTGCATTATGAATATGTACGTAACTTACTTCTTGATTTTCGAAAATTTTGTTTAATGTTTCTCTTAGACCATTTCCTTCAGTTACAGTTGCCGCTATCATCATACCTTGATTGTTGAAGCCTCTTAAAGAAAGAAGTCTGTGTACAAGCATATATGGAATTTCGTTGATTTCTAAATCCGCGGTCTTAGCAATTTTTCGAACGAAAATGGGTCCGTTAGATTGATAAGGCGAATTTACTTTATGATGCGGATGGTTTAGAAGAATTACTTCTTCGCCTATTTCAGC
>DAIEQT010000406.1 GCA_027347545.1 Ignavibacteria bacterium
GTTATTTCTTCTGTCAGCAAATTAAAATTTCATGATAAGCTGATGACATTTAACGAAACAGAAGCCGGTGAACTAGCTCTAAAACTTTATGATGAACTCACCGGAATTCAATATGGAAAAGTTGAAGACCGGCATAACTGGCTTACTTACGTTGACTAATACGGATTATAAATGTTAAAAAAATACTTCACTCTTCTAACGGTCGTGCTAATAAGCTCGACCGTTTTTTGTGGCACTTCACCAAAACCAAGAAATATCATACTCTTAATTGGTGATGGAATGGGGCTTTCTCAAGTTTCAGCATCGGTTCTTTCCCAGAGCAACGATCAATTCAAAAAATTTACAACTATTGGATTAATCAACACATGCTCTGCAGATAAGCTGATTACAGATTCCGCCGCCGGCGCAACAGCTTATTCTACCGGTTATAAAACCGGTAACGGCAAAATTGGCGTTGACCAAAACAATAAAGTTCTTACCAACATTTTCGAAATCGCTAAAAAGAAAAAGAAATCAACCGGAATTGTAGTTACCTGCTCGGTAACGAACGCTACACCGGCAGCTTTTTTAGCACATGTGGAATCGCGCAAGAGCGAGTTTGATATTGCGGCGCAAATATTAAACAGCAATGTTGATTTTCTTGCCGGAGCCGGAACAGACTTCTTCCTTCCTAAAGAACTTGGTGGCAAGCGGGAAGACAAAAAGAACTACGTTGATTCGATGAAAGCGAAAGGTTACGAGTACTCAGACGATAGCTCAAAAGTATCTTCCCTTCCTAGGCAGAAAAAGTTTTTTGGATTATATGGTGGCTATGCTTTGCCTCATGGAAATCAAAGAAGCTATACGCTCGGTCAACTAACGAAGTCGGCAATACAATCGCTAAGCAAAAACCAAAAAGGATTTTTCTTGATGGTGGAAGGCTCTCAAATTGATTGGGCGGCGGACAAGAATGACAAAGATTATCTCTTTACTGAACAAAAGGATTTTAATTCAGCAATTGAAGAAGCAATTAAGTTTGCTGAGAGAGATAAAAACACTCTTGTGATTGTACTTTCTGACCACGATACATCAAGTCTCGGGATTTCCGGTCGTAATGCTGAGACTGGTGTTCTGGATGTTGTTTGGGCTACAAGGTATCACACAGCAAATTTTGTAGGAATCTTTTCTTACGGACCTAGTTCATTATTGTTTGGCGGCATACAAGAGAACAATGAAGTTGGGAAAAAGTTGATCAGTTTGTACTCCGGAAAGAAGTAATATGTATCCATCTTCTGAAGGATTTCTCAATTACGTCAAAGAAACGATGTGATGAAAAAACTTTTTTTTTGGACTACTGACAGTTCACCCAGTGAAATGAATCTATTTTTTTCGAAGTTTTTATTTTATCACCCACCATACACAAAAATCTGAATGAAGATTTTTCTCTGAGATTCTCTGTATTTGCTCTGTGCATCTTTGTGATATTTTCGGGTTTTTATAACACAGAGTTCGCAGAGGAGTCGCAAAGTTACACCGAGATAAGACTTTTGCGTAAGTTGAGTTATCATAGTAAGGTTCCAAACCTTTTCAAAATTTTCTCTCTTTGTACAAATTCCATTCAACTTTTTTCAGCTGACTCCGATTATTATCTGGAATATAAAAGTCTCAATTTTCTTTTCAAGCTGGATGCTTGGAAAAAACGGAATACATGGAGGTGTTTTGTGGATTTCTCAGTCAATACTAACTTAGCAGCACTCAATGCTTATAACGCCCTAGCCAAAGCCAACTCACTATCAGCAAAAGCCCAGTTTAGATTAGCCACCAGTAAGAAAATTAACTCTGTTGCGGATGATACTTCCGGTTACAATGTTGGTAAGAAATTGGAATCTCAAACTCTTGCCCAAAAAGCACAACTGAGCAATGTTTCATCAGCAAAGAATTATCTGGCTACGGCAGAAACATCATTACAACAAATCAACGACAAGCTAAACCAAATCTCTGCAAAGTATGTAGATTCAAGAGATGCGTTAAAAGATCAAGCATCAATAGCTAAAGACATAAGAACATTAGCCGGTGAAATTGATTCCATCTTGAAGAACACCAATATCAACGGAAGAAACCTACTGGCGCAGAGTGATGGAACAGCGCTTGCCAGCAACGATACTTTTAACGTTGGCGGCGAAGATTTTAGCGTTGATTTTGCAAGCGAAACTTATCTTAATGCCGAAGCGTTAAAAATTGCTTTGCATGGGGGTACTACTTCAGATCCGGGTGTAGCTTCATATGTAGGAGGTCAAACCACAATTTGGGTTGGTTCGACTCCGGCCGGTGATATAGTCGTTAATTCCGGAGCTCAACAGACTTCAACTATAGCCGTTACTTTTGCTGACGGCTCTTCCGGCTCATTTAATGTTACACTGGATAGCGGCGCTACAATGTGGGACACAATAGCAGCAACAACTTCTGCTAGTGGGGCTTCCGGTCTTGTTTATGTGGGCGGTGCATGGGTCGGAGGAGTTGGTAATGCAACTGTTGATACTGCCAACGGAAAAAATATAACAAGTTTTACTACTACTTCGGGAATAGACATTACCACATTGTTTGATATAACAAGAACATCTTCCGGCGGTGTGGCTACATCAGGTTTGCTGAATGCTGATGATGCAACTGTACTTAGCGAAGCAAGTGATATTTCCCCCATCACCAACAATGTAAAATCTTCTTTGGGAAGAATCGGCAATCTATCTCAGACTTTAGATTCCAGAAATGAGTATTTAACCTCTGCTTTGGCAAATAATTCGGCAACTATCTCCAACATCTTTGATGCTGATTTGGCAGCAGAGCAACTCAACGCAACAAAATATAGTATTGCCGGACAATTGAGCACTTCAATTTTAGCTCAGTTGAACTCTGCACCGCAGCAACTGCTTTCACTATTTAAATAACGTGTCAAATAAAAATTTTCCTTGACAAATAGTGTTCATGTTCACTATAATTGTAGTGAACAAATGAGCACTATGATGAAAGATCAACTAACAGACCGCCAGCAAGAAATATTTAGTTTTATTCAATCATATCTAGAAACAAATGGTTATCCGCCAACTTACCGTGAAATAGCCAGCCATTTTAACCTAGCCAGCACTTTCGGCGTCAAAAGACATGTGGATGCCCTTGTTAAAAAAGGTTATCTCTCAAACGAGAGCAATACCAGCAGAACAATATCTATTATAGATGAGGGTATAAACAAATCGGGACATACTCTCGATAATATGTTAGGATTACCGATTGTTGGACGTGTTGCTGCCGGTTATCCTGTACTGGCAGAAGAAAACATTGAAGGAAATATGATGATTGATGCAAACCTTGTAAACAAAAAAGCTGGTTGTTTCGGGTTAAAAGTTAGCGGTGATAGTATGGTGAATGCTGGAATTCTTGAAGGTGATCTTGTAATTGTTTCACCGCAAAAAAACGCTGTAAATGGAGACATTGTTGTTGCGCTACTTCATGACGAAGCAACAATGAAAAGATTTGAAATAAAAGAAAACAAAATTTATCTGGTTCCGGAAAATGAAAAATACAGACCTATTGAAGTGGATAATGTTGAAGAGTTTTCGATTATCGGAAAAGTCATCAGTGTATTTAGAACCTACAATTGAGGAGAAAGAAATGAAATCACTTTACTTCACAACGGCAATACTAAATAGAAATAGAGTACGGTTCATCTACGGATTTGAAGAAATCATTCTCGAGCCATATTACATAAGCAAAAACAAAACCGGGAAGAAAGTTCTTTACGGCAGACAGTACGGCACAAACTCTATAGATTTATTTGAGTACGATAAAATCTGTAACATTAAGATTCTCGGATTAGAAAAGTTTTCACCAATAATCCCAATAATGCCGGTATTAAACTAAAATGGCACCAAGACTTAAAAGAGAAAGAGTGGATTTATTAATTGATCACTTGTGGCAGCAAGGATATTTAACTCTCAGCAGAAAGTTTGGCAAATATCTGCCCGCTCCGCCAACAATTAGCGGCTACGAAGTTGATTCGATTAGTAAATACAAAAAGAAACTCGCTATTGGAATGACTATCTCCGAAGAGGAATTAAATGATGTTCTTTTTCTATCTAGACTTGAAGCTATCCTAAAATACCAGCAGCAAAACCCAATGAACCGCATTACACTTTTCCTCGGCGTTCCATATAATTCTGTTGTAAAAGCTACAATGCTCATTTCAACATTACCGCAAGAGACCCAAAAGCACATCAAAATAGTTGCACTCACAGACAAGAAGTAGCTTAAAACTCCTCTAATCCTACTAAATTAAATAAACCGCACGTTTTCTTGACATTTACTCACATCGAAAGTATTTTTTCGAGCCAAAATTGAATGAAGAGACGTAAGTTGGCTATTAAATTAAGCGCCGCTGACATAAA
>DAIEQT010000407.1 GCA_027347545.1 Ignavibacteria bacterium
GTTATTTCATTAAACCAAAAGTTTTTATTGGAGCTGAATACTCTTTTTTATTGGAAGCTAAAATTGGACTTATTGAAGAAGGCATACACAAATGGGAGGCTGATGAGAAGGTTTATTATAAGCGAAGTGAATATGGGATAATTTTGGGCGCTGGTGTTGAATATGAGTTAGAGTCAGACAAAATAGTTTTTGATATACGATATAACCTTGGTTTGAAAGATATTAATATATATGAACAAGGATCCGAAATTAAATCAAATACAATTTCTTTTAATATGAGTTTCTTGTTCTCACTTTGAAAAGACAAGTTGGAAAACTATAGTTATCCCGCGTAAGTAAAGTAGCTTTCCCCATTATCTTTGGTGTGAATTAATAGAATGTTAGCCCGCACAAGTTTTATTAATGTGCGCGAAGCTCTTCTATCAGAAATATTAGCAAGCTTACCCAATTCTTTAACAGTAATTTTTTCGTTCTTATCTAAATAAGTAAACACAACCTTCTCGCTTGAGCCAACCTCGTAATGCTCAAGGGATTTACCACGTGCTTGGGTTTGGAGAATCTTAATCATTTCTTTGCTAGCGAGAACGCTTTTATCATTCACCCGCACATAAACTGCGGCGGTGTTCAAATCCAAACTTGGTTTGTAATCTTGTATTCTGTGCGGCTTATTCAGCGATTCCGGTACCTCAACAATTAGCACATCTTTCTTTTCTATGTTCATACACTCAAGCACAATTTCTACTCTCGGTTCGCAATATTTTTCGGCAACTTCTTTAATCAGATCGTTATCCCCTTTCTCGCTGGCAATGCCATAGATTTTCTTGTTGTCATCAACGCCTACAAAAAGAAAGCCTCCGCGTGTATTTGCGAAGGCAATAATTTCTTTGGCAATTTTCTCGTGAGTAGAAAATCTCTGCTTGTACTCTACATTAAGCCCCTCCCCATTCTCAATCATATCAAGAACCTTCTTGCGGGAAATCATAAATCACACACAGCTAATCTTTAATGACTTTCTTCGATGTATCTACAGGAGCCTGCTTATCTGCTGGAGCTTGAACAGGCTTTTTTATCTGATTTAACGAATCTTTATTCGTTTTTGGTAAAACTGTTTTGGGAATAACTTTTATCGGTGCGTCATCATTAACAACAGGTTGTTCAATTACTCTCTTTGTTGTGTCGGAGTCCGCTTTCAATCTATCAAGATAAGATTGCTTCTTGCGCGTTTTATCTTCTTTCACAACGTTGTTAGAGTCTATAACAACAGAACTATCCTTAACAACCGGAACTTGAGCAGCGGCGTTCTTTTCCTCAGCCTTTGCTTGTTCAGCTTTAAGTTTATCTTCGGCTTCCTTCTTCTTTAGTTCTTCCGCTTTCTTTTTTTCTTCTTCCGCCTTCTTAATCTTTTCTTTTTCGTTCTTGTATTCATCATACTTTGGCATCGCAAGTCTAGCAACCGGATCGGTAGCAAAATCTTTTGATAGAACAGCATAGGCAACTGCCGCGGAATCATAATTTTTCTGCTCTTCGTAAATCATTCCGGCATAGTAAACTGATTTAGCTGCAAACGCTGATTTAGGAAAATTCTTATGAATTGCTTTGAAGCTGTCTATAGCCTCAGTATAATTCTTTTGATAATAGAGCTCCTCAGCTTTCACATATGATGGCTCTGCCGGGTCTTCCGTTTTTGCCGTATTCTTTTTCTCTTCTTTCTTCAATAACCCAAGTTTTTCTCCGGCAACCTGATAAAGTTTGTCTTTGGGATAATTATCAAATATTTCTTTATAAAGGCTATCGGCTTTTACAGTATCGTTTTCTGTTTCGTAATAAGTAGCAAGAGAAAACAACGTTTGAGGAATAATCGCACTATCTTTTTTTTCTGTTAAAATTCTTGAGAAATAAACAAACGCAGAATCGGCAAAATCCATTTCAGAAAAGAACAAACTGCCCATGTTGAATAGATTTGTTGCAATTGTTTTATTAATTGATTTTTCATCACCCTGCGGCCGCTCCGGCTTCTTTGCTTTGCCGAGAGCAATTAACATTCTTAACGGAATAGGTTCGTTAATGCCGAGTCTTTTCTTCCTGTCGTACTCTTTTTGCAATTCAATTTGCTTCTGCTGCATTTGCTGTTGCAGCTGCTGTAAGCGCTGTGCTTCTTGCGGATCTTGCATTCCCACTTGCTGATTTGCCGGTTTATTTGCCTCTTCTAATTTCTTCTTTTCCTCATCATATTCCTTAAAGGCTACCGCATAATCAATTGAATCCCGTTCAAAAATTCTCGGGTCCCGTACATAAGCCAGCATCTGATTAAGCTCTTGCATTTCATTCTTTAATTTAAAGTAACGCTCAAAATTTCTTGCACGTTCGTTAGCACTATTTCTATATTTAAGTGGGGCGAGCGATGAAACAACCTTCTGGTAATACTTATATGAGCTGTCATAATTACGGATTGCATATTCATAGACTTCTCCCAGTTTCATACTTGCGATTCCGGAAGTTGGAAGCATTTTATAAGTTGTGTCCACATCCTTCAGTAGGTTTATTGCCTCTTCGGAACGGCTTGTTTCATAATAAATTTGGGCTAAGTCAATATTTATCTCATCAAGGTTGTTTTTGAATTTACCTTGATCGCGCATGCGTGAAAGCTCTTCTTCGCTCTCATTAACTTTTTCCAGGTCTTTTAGTAATCGCGCGTGTTCAAGTTTACTTCGCAGTTCAACTTCCAAAGTTGGTCCGTAATTTAAGACAGAAGCATAAGTATCGAGCGCATTCTGTTCATCGCTCAAGCTTTGATAAATTTTACCAAGCTGATAAGAAACTAGTCCTTTCATCTCATCGTTATCAGAAACTTTAATGTATTCATTGCACTCAATTACTGCTTTAGGAAGTTCTTCTCTGAAAATCAAAAAGGAAATTTTTGTTATTGAAGCATCGGTGAAAAGTTTTTCTTCATCATCTTCAAGCGCTTTGGTTTTTACTTCTTCAAGCTGCTTCAAACCTTCATCAAAGTTGCGGAGCTGCAAATTTGTTTTTGCAAGCCATAGTTTGTTTTCGTTTGAGTAATCCGTTTCACCAAATCCGGCAAGTTCCGTAAACTTTCTCTGCGCTTTGGAATATTCCTGTTGATAATACAAAGCCTTTCCGGTCATAAATAAAGCGTCAGGAAAGTAGGAAGATTCTTTTTCGTATTGAAGAATCTTAGAGCACTTCTCAATCACCTTAGTTAAATCTTGGTTTGCGTTACCACTGTATAAGCTTCCGCCGGATAGCCCGCTTTGCTGATTTCCGTATTGATTGGAACCATACTGATTACCACTGCCAAATTGATTGCCGCCGTATGTTTGTTCGCTTCTATATCCGCTTTGTGGAGTTGTTTGGCGGTTCTGATATGCCGACTGTCCGCCAAGCTGTTGATTGTTTTGCAGATCATCGCGGAAAGCAAATACATCTACTTTCTTTTTCTGAATATCTTCTTCAACTTGATCAAAAATAGTTTTAGCGTTGTAGTAGGTATTGAAGTAGGTAGTAAAATTCCGGTAAACGCCGCAGCCGGAAAAAGTGATTGCTAAAAAGATAAAAGGAACAAGCGCAAAGAGTTTCTTGCTATTGGAGTAAAACATTTTCAACTCTGTTTATTAGTAAATCGTAGAAAAGCTTATGCGCTCACCTTTTTTTGTGATAAAATTATAATGCTGATGGACCCGATTCATCCGTGCGGATACGAATTACATCATTAATATCTGAAATAAATATTTTGCCGTCGCCTACTTGCCCGGTTTTTGCGGTACGTAAAATCGCATCAACAGCTTTCTCGGCAAGTTTAGCATCAACAACTATTTCTATTTTAAGTTTCGGAACAAACTCAATTTGGTACTCGCTTCCGCGGTAAGTTTCTTTATGCCCTTTCTGCCTGCCATAGCCTCTTACCTCGGTAATAGTCAATCCTTTAATTCCTTCCTCGGTAAGAGCTTCTTTTACTTCATCCAATTTAAATGGACGAATAATTGCTTCTATTTTTTTC
>DAIEQT010000415.1 GCA_027347545.1 Ignavibacteria bacterium
AAGCGAAATGGCTTTACACTTTATCGGCGGATTATTGAAACACGCACCCGCTTTATTGGCTATTACAAATCCAACGACTAACTCTTACAAGCGTTTGGTTCCCGGATTTGAAGCACCGGTTAATTTAGCTTATTCATCTAACAATAGAAGCGCTTCAATCAGAATTCCATTCGGCAGTTCACCGAAAGCAAAGAGAGTTGAGTTCCGCTGCCCAGATCCATCTGCAAATCCTTACTTGGCATTCTCTGCAATTCTTATGGCTGGTCTCGATGGTGTTCAAAACAGAATTGATCCGGGCGAACCACTTGATAAAGATATTTATGATATGTCTCCGGAAGAATTGAAAGACGTTCCATCCACACCGGAATCACTTGGTCATGCATTAAAAGCTTTGGCTGATGATCACGAATTCTTATTGAAAGGCGGAGTGTTTACTGAAGATGTTATCAGTACTTGGATTAACTATAAAACAACCAAGGAAATTAAACCGGCTGCTTTGCGTCCAACTCCATTTGAGTTTGAGCAGTATTTTGATGTGTAAAAAGCGGTAATTTGTAGGTAGTATTTAGTCCGCCAAAGGCGGATTAGATAAGAAAAGGCGAGTGTTGAGCTCGCCTTTTTTATGTTCCTAAATGTCAATTTCAATACCCAGTTTTAGCAGCGAATACAAGTATCCATAAGTATTCTTGTATCTTGAAGAATCGAAATATCTACCATACTTATCATTAAGCGTTTTACTGTACGTTATTAGCATCAATATATTATCTGAAAGTTTTCTTCCGAAGGAAAAGTTTATTGTTCCAGTTAGAGTATTTAATTCCACTGAATGACCGCCATCCCCAAGGTGCAATTCTGATACAGTCCCAATTACTAGGAGATAATCTTCTGCGAAATACTTGCGCAAATGTAAACCAAACTGTATTCCACTGAATAATCGTTGCGAACTAAAAATGCCGGGTCTTATTTCGAAGTAATAATTTTTCCCAAGATTCCACGCACCACAATAATAAACGCCAAATCCAGAATAGTATTCTTCTTTCTTTTCAAATGAAGATTGCGGCTGTAGCTGTTTATTAATCATAACATATTCAACTTTTTCAGACTGGGTTTCCGCAAATAAACCGGATGCCTCAAAAATAACACTGGCGTCATATTTTTTAGATTGGGCGCTGGTAAAGTTCAAACCGATTATGAGTAGTGCAAGTAAAATATTATTTTTCATTCGAACCTCTATGTTTGTAATAGACCCATAATCAAATCGTTTACGTTTCTAAATCACCAAAACAAATTTATGGTATTAACATATACTCCAACAACAAGAGAACCCCAATTTGGATTTGCATAGTTAGCCGAAAAACTAAGCGTTCCATTTGTAAACAATGAAATAGTTTCATTCAAATTATACTTTAAAAACAAGGGTGTTAAAGAAATAGCAGGTTCATAGTAGGAATTAGTCTCCCAACCAGAATTCTTATGAATTTTTTCATATTGACTTAAGCCAACACCAAAGTAATACTCAAAATCTTTTGTATTGTAGCACTTATACAAGAAGGACAATCCAACACCAACGTTTCCAAAGAATGTACCACCTCCTCCATCTAAAATATCATGGAAATTTAAGTTGTTGTCTCTTCCGCTCCAATTTGAAACCGAGATACAACCTAAAACCTTTTCGTTAATATTAACCAATACAGAAGCATGAATTGTAGATTGCGGCTCGCCAAAGTTTTGCGTGCCGCTAAATCCATATCCAACGCCTATACTTTGAGAATTAATTATTGATGAAATACAAAACAAGAAGAAAAAAAATGATAACCGGTTCATACAAAACCCTCCAATGAGTTTGAGATTTTCTTAATAAAAATATGCGCTTCAGTTAATTAATGAAGTGCATTAATCTATGCCTATGCCACTACTATTTCTTGTGTTCTGTACTCGCGCGGGAATTGGCTTTTCAATCCATCTTTGGAAGCTACTGCGGTTCCAATTACATCGCCAAGATATTTAACAATCATTTGTCCGGCAACGCCAAAATCTCGTTTAATTGTTCCGCCGCTCAAATAGATTTCAATATCACGCTTCTCGGTAAGTTCAATAATATTCTTGGTAATGTTATGCGCAAAAATCTGCGCGGCAAGTGTGTGGAGTTGAATGTAGCCTCGTTTCTCAATCGAACCAAGTTTAGAACCGATTCGCACAAAAGAATCAAGGTTGTAGGAGTGCCAGGAGGAATCGGCAAAGTAAATATCTTTGCTGCGGAGAAGATATTTATAACTGTTTAATACTTCCCAACTAATGCCAAAGTAATCCGATAAAACTTCTAACTGCTTTTTTATTTTTGAACTGCTTGCGTTAACAAGCTGAGTCTCATCTGAAAATTTGCTTCCCTCTTTAATCCGCTCGGTTTCCTCAAGCTTTTTAAGTTTCGCCACAAAAAATCCTTCGGAGTCAATTTCCCACGGGACAATTCTGTGTGCAAACGGAATTGAATTATGCAGAATAGTATTTTCAATTGTACTTAATGCAGCGCGGCTTTTTACCGGCAATTTAACTTCTACAAGTTCAACCGGGTATTTTTGTAAAATTCGATTAAGAGCAAGTTCGTTTTCCTCAACAGAAAGCGTGCAAGTTGAGTAAACAATTTCTCCACCAGCCTTGCAAGCTTTAATTGCCGCAACAAGCAACTTCATTTGCATTTCAGTAAACGCAATAAGTTTATTTTCATTCCACCATTTGCTTACTTCGCCCTTCTTCTGCGTTATTCCCAGCGCGCTGCATGGTGCATCAACCAAAACTTTATCAAAATAGTTTTGATAAACCGTGCTAAGCAACTCACCGCGCCCGTGAAGAATTCCGGTATTAGCTAAATTCATTTTATCAACATTGAAGACCAAACTTTTTAGCCGCTCAGTGGAAACTTCGTTAGCTATTAATGTTCCGGTGTTGCACATCATTTCTGCAAGCTGCGTTGTTTTGGAACCGGGCGCCGCGCACAAATCCAAAACTTTATCGGATGAAGATGGATTGAGCACAAGGGACGGAATCATAGAAGACAAACTTTGTATGTAATATTTGCCAAGTATGAACTCAAGAGTTTTCCCGGCAACATTACTTCCTTCAGTTACTTGATAAGCAAAGGGAACATTCTCAACTTTCTTTAGAATGATTCCGTAATCTTTTAACCGTACAATTAATTTTTCCTCAATAGCCGTGCGGGAAAAACGAAGGTATGGTTTGTATTCACTTTCAAAATAGGATTGATACTTGCGGAGATAATCTTCTCCAAAGTACTTGAGGATGTAACTGGAAATGTTTTCGCTTAGCTCAATCAATTTAGTGTCGTATTAAATCCAAAGAATTAAAGACTTGCATTGAAATACGTTTGAGTCCCTTTGGATTTTGAAACAACTTTTTAAACTCCAATTCCATGTCTTTGAGAAATGTATCTAAATGCTTTTCATAGTCGCGGACTATTTCGTAAATGCGCAAATCATTAACCGGAATTTGAAGTTCCTTTGGTCTTGTGCGGTTAGCATAAATAACGTATTTGGCTTTGAAGTGTTCATCTGTAGAAAATACAGTCTCTCCACTTTCATCAATAACCTGGTAAGTGTTAAATAGCGGCGGGGGAAAAATCAGCAGCTTAGGCGGCAAATTTAGAGTTGTGCATTCTTCACCTTTTAAAAAGTCACCGGGAAACTTTTTCAGTTCTACACGAATCTTTTCAATCCATTTCGAAATAAATTCTTTTTCTGTCATTTACCTTTCCAATAAAGAAAGATTTTAGATTATCTAACTGATTTGAAATTCAAATCAACACTCTCCGGTTCATCAATCCAATCTGCGACAAAAACATTAGTATCGCGGGTTGGCTTTCTATACGATTGTCTGTTAGAACAAAATGCTATTTTTTTCCCATCGAATGAGAACATTGGGAACGCATCGAACAAACCGGAATTTGTAATTTGTTCTAAACCCGTTCCATCAATGTTTATCATAAAAACATCAAATTTTCTGCCGCCCTCTTTTTGGGAATGATGATTAGAGCAGAATAGGATTTTCTTTCCGCTAGGATGAAAGAAAGGCGCCCAATTTGCACCAGCAAGGTTAGTTACTTGTTTAACATTTTTTCCATCAATATCCGCGACAAAGATGTTAAGCTCTTTCGGTTCTACGTAACCATCGGCTAAAAGTTTTTTATAAGTTTCTGCTTCAGTGCCGGCTGGTCTGCTTGCACGCCAAACAATATGTTTAGAGTCGCGGGAAAAGAACGCTCCGCCATCATAACCTAATGTGTTGGTTAGCTGAAGAAACTTTTTTGTTTTGATTTCATAGCGCCATAGTTCGAGATCGCCACTACGGGTTGATGTGAAGATGATGTACTTTCCATCAGGTGATGCGGTCGCTTCCGCATCGTATCCTTTTCCACCAATTAGCAGTTGTAAATTGGAGCCATCCTCGTTTGAGGTAAAAATATCGTAAGTATCAAACAGGGGCCAAACATATCTTCCACCGGAAAACATTTTGCTTTCCGGACAGTTTGCATTTCCTTCATGAGTTGAAGCGAAAACTATTTTTCCATCTTTCAAAAAGTAACTGCAAGTTGTTCTACCTTTTCCGGTTGAAACAAGCTCATATTTCTTGCCATTTTTGTATGATGAGCCGTCAATATTCATCGTAAAAATTTGATCGCAGCCATGGTTGTGCAGCGCTTTCCAATCGCTTTGAAAAATAAGCTGCTTGCTATCGAAGCTCCAATAAGCCTCTGCATTGTTACCGCCAAATGTTAACTGGCGAATATTTCTTAAATGCTTTTCCCCATCATAACGCAAAGTATCTTTTGAAGCATCATATATTTTATTTGGTATTTCACTTTTGAATGCAATTAAAAATGGAAGGGCAAATAAACCCAAAACTAAAAAATTGGTCCGGAAACGAAAATTCATGTATTGTTATTCCCAAAATTGTTACTGTAATTTGATTGTTTTCTTCTCTTTGATTGTTAAGATGTAAATTCCGATTAGTACAAACGGAATACTGAGAAGTTGCCCCATATTTAATAGTAAACCTTCTTCAAACTGGCTCTGGTTTTCTTTTAGAAACTCTACAAAGAATCTAAAACCAAATACAAGTATCAAAAAGATGCCAAATAGCTTACCTTCCTTAATCTTTCCCTCCGAGCGCAAGTACATTCTTAATAGTAAGATAAATATGATTAAGTAAGCAACTGCCTCATAAATCTGAGTCGGGTGCCGGGGCTGTCCATCAACAAGTGAGAAAACAAACGCCCAAGGAACATCTGTTGGCTTACCGAAAATCTCGGAGTTAAAAAGATTTCCCATTCTGATGAAGAACCCGGAAAGTGCCACTGTAATAACAACTCTATCCATAATCCATAAAAACGTAAAACCCTTCCTGGATTTTATGAATGAATAAAGCGCTATAATAATTCCTATGGCCGCTCCATGACTTGCCAATCCGCCTTTCCAAACCATCAAAATTTCCAGAGGATGGGAAAGGTAATATTCGGGACTGTAAAATAAACAATGACCGAGTCTGGCACCGGCTACCGTACCAATTACCATATACCAAACTAAGTCATTTAAATCTTTTTCTGAGCGTCCCTCTTTACTGAATATTACCATCATTAACTGATATCCAACTATAAAAGAAGCTGCAAATAAAAGACCGTACCAGCGGATTGTTACGGGTCCAATAGAAAATATATCCGGACTCACATCCCAATAAATCACACGCCCTCGCACAAAAGTTAAGAAAAAGGGAAGAAACCGACCCCAATGCTTTTCAGCTATTGAGTTGAAGCAAATTTACACATTCGCCCGATAATAATACAAGTAATTAAGCGTATTTGGTTAAAAGGGATTAAGTTCTGCGCTTTTATTTTTAAAATAATAAATTATATTGGGTTAGATTTTAAGCTCTTACGGGTTTTAATAGGTTCTAATTTGATAAGTATGAAAGAAGAAATATTCAACGCTTTACGTGATCCTCAAAATCCCATCTATATTTCACTTTTGGCAGTTATTGCGTTGTTTGGTACGGTATATTTTTTCTACAAATATGGAATAAATCCTCTAAATGAGCGTTTTAAGCAAGAAAAGCTAAGTTTAGAACTAAAATCCGCCAAACTTATGGCACTCTTTGCCCAGCTAGATCCCGATCCGGTAATTAGGTTAAACCAGTTTGGAGAAATACTAGAAACCAACCAAGCCGCTCAGTCAGTGTTTCCAGATTTACCATTAATTGGGAAAAGAATAAGCGACCTTGTACCGACATTAAATTTGCCGGAAAATTCAATTATTAACAACGAAACGAAAAATACCACACAGAAAATTGGTGAAAAGTATTTCTCTATTCTATATCGCGGCGATTCCAGCTTAAATCTTGCTCAACTTTACTTTAGAGACATAACTGAATTAAAAAAATATGAAGAAGCGCTCATTGATTATCAAATAAAGTTAAAAAACCTCTCCGAAAGACTTCATGATTTAATCGAAGAAGAAAGAAAAAGGATTTCATCCGGACTACACGATGGAATTGGACAAAGCCTTTCTTTGCTTAGAATGAAAATACTGCATCTGCAAGAGGAATCTAATAATCCAGCTCAGTATTCCTATTATCAAGATTTGGTTACCAACATGGAAGACATAATCCGGGAACTAAAGGAAATCACCTATTCGCTAAAGCCAAGGTTGCTGGAAGAAATGGGATTGCTCAGTGCAATTAAAAATTTAGTAGATAAAGTTTTTAACGATACCGGCATTCGCGGTGAAATTAACCCGGTAGGAGAAGAAATTCGTTTCGAAGAAAAATTTGAGATTACACTTTATAGAATTGTGCAAGAATCAATTAATAATATTCTCAAGTACGCAAAAGCGACAAGTTACAGCATTCAATTAGTCTATTCATCAAAGTTAGTTCGCTTAATAATTTCAGATAATGGAATTGGCTTTGATATTAGTTCGGCTTTAAAAAGCTCTAACCATGGTATGGGATTAATTAATATGAAAGAGCGAGTAGAAAGTTATAACGGAAAACTTAAAATCGATTCATTTACCAATAACGGAACTATGCTTGTAGCAGAAATTCCATTAAGCGTGGAAAAAGTATGGCACACTCAAAACCAATACGCGTCTTAATAGCAGACGATCATCAGTTATTTAGAAATGGAATAGCCTCTATCTTTGAAGATATTACAGATATCTTAATTGTTGGTGAGGCAGAAAACGGAACTCAATTAGTTGAAAAGCACTCATCTGTTAAGCCAGATATTATACTTTTAGATATATCCATGCCCGATATGAATGGATTTGAGGCGTTGAAATACATAAAGAGAAATGATAAAACTGTTAAAGCAATTTTTCTTACAATGCATGATAGTGAGGAATACATATTCCACGCTTACAAAATTGGCGCTATGGGTTTGATAAGCAAGAATACTATTAAGGGTGAACTTGTCTATGCTATTAAATCGGTTTTTGCTGGAGACAAGTACTTTGGAAAGCAATATGATGACGCAAAGTTGAAACAACTTGAACATAACTACAGAAAAATTACCGGAAGTTTTGCTGACGATTACATTCATCTTACCTTGAAAGAACGGAAAATATTAGAATACGTAAGTAAAGGACAAACAAGTCAAGAAATTGCGGGGCACTTAGAATTAAGTAAGCGCTCAATAGATCATTACCGCTCCAGAATGATGGCACGGCTTAATCTAAAAAGCTTACCTGAATTTATTTCTTATGCTATAAAATATTCTAATGCCAGCAAAATTTTAGGAAACGACTAATCATGAGCGAGCTTACGCTTTATTATAAGTATTTAGTTGTTATAGGAATTGTAGTTTGGTTAGTAATTCCAATCAGACAATATAAAACACGTTACTTTTGGTTTTTCTTAATACTTGGGCTTACTGATCCGGTATCCTTTATTGCAGCAAAAAGCTTTCATACAACGAGTGCACAAAAATTTTATGTTTTTTTTGATATTCTATTTTTCTTTTCGGTTATTGAATATAAAAAAATCACTGCCCTTAAGATTTTATTTTATCTTGCAATTATTGGGTTGGGATATTTTTCTTTTACCCATTATTGGGAATATGGGGATTTCTTTATTACCGCAATACTTTTTCTTGTCTTAATAATACTTTTAAGGCAAAGCTTCCAATTTGTTATTAAAAAAGGTTGTATAAATATTTTTCACGTGGGGCTTGTCTTCTACCAAGCATTAAGCGTTTTCAAGTTTTTAAACTTATTGCTATTCTTTTCTACTGGAATCTGGTTCTTCTTTTTATCTACAGCAGTGCAAATTCTTTTAGGTGTTTTCTTCGCAATGTACAGAGAGGATGATCCGAGATTTCTCATTAGAGTAACGGAAACTAAGCAGGTTACGGATTAATCTTTCCAGATGAAATCGAAGAGTAAATAGGAAGCGGTTCCCATTATTATATCGTAAGAAAATAGTACAGCTATTTCTACAAATGAACTGCTGATCGAATTGCCATCCATTGAAAACTTTGTAAGCTCAAGCAGAGTTAAAATAAGGGGAAGCAAAATTGGGAATGAAAGTACCGGGTAAAGCGTCCCTTTAGAACTTGCTTTGGAAATAATAGCAGCAATTATTGTAGATGAAATTGCAATTCCTACATTGCCAAGAAGAAAAGCAACCAAAAACAACGAAAGGTTTTTTATAACAAAAGAATCAAAGAGCATTGAGAACAGAATTGTTATTGCTACGTTCATCAAGAAAACCAAGATGAGATTGAACAACAATTTGCCGGAGAATATTGTTGTAGGTGAAGCAATTAGCTGAAGTGTAAGGGTTGTTCCCCGCTCTTCTTCCGAAACAAACGCACGCGATAGCCCGGACATAGCCGAGAAAAATATCACCACCCACAAAAGTCCGCCCGTTAAGTATTCTGTGATTTTCTCATCGCCAATAGAAAACATAATAACGCTGATTGTAACAAGAACAAACATTGCCAATGCGTTTATTGCGTAACGTGTGCGTAGCTCAGATTCCCAATCTTTCTTAAATAGCGCAAATGATTTCATTATCTCGGTTGTTGATTTTTGAAATTCTGTAATTCTAAAACCCTTTCGCACAAAGCTAGGTCTGCTTCTTCGTTTGAAGCAATCAAAACCAACTTTGTTTTACCTTCCGATTTTATAAACTCATAAACTTTTTCTTTGCCGGAGTAATCCAGATTTGAAGTCGGCTCATCAAGAATTAAAAGCTGCGGCTCATGCAACAGTGCGAAAGCAAATTTTAGCCTTTGTTTCATACCGGAAGAAAAGCCGCGAAGCAAATCACTTCTTCTTTCGTACAAATTAAATTCGTTCAAAAGAAAATCTGAGCGCTCTTTGTTAAACTTGATTCCCCTAACTTTTGAAATGTGCTGGAGATTTTCTTCTGCAGTAAATTCATCATAAAGGAATAGATATGGTGAAACAAATCCGAGAAAATTATGAAGTTCTTCCTCTTCAATTACTTTCCCTTCAAATGAATGCTTAATCTTTCCCTTAGTTGGAGAAATTAGGCAAGAAATGATTTTTACAAGAGTTGATTTTCCAGATCCGTTCGGACCTGAAATTCCGTAAACATGACTGGATTGAAATGAATAATCAATTCCGTCGAAGATCAACCTTCTTCCGAAATATTTAACCAGCTTGTTGAGTTCGACAGTGTAATTAGTCATTATAGATTACAAATTTTCCTTTAAGAATATCTTCGCCGCACTTAATAACGTAAAAGTAAACTCCGGTTGCAAGTTTATGCTGATTAGAATCTTTTGCGTCCCACGGCACAACAATTTTTTCGGTGGCAACAATACGTTTTTGACCCGAATAAACCAAGTTCATATCTGTAGAATAAATATATAGATCAACATTACCGCCACCACCGTTTAAGCTTGCCGGTAAAAATAAATATTGATGTTCGGAATATTTGAACGGCTGAGGATAAGCATAGCCGGCTGTCTCAACAGATGCTTCTCCTTCATTTAGCGGAATATCATTTAGAACATTTGTTTCGGCTAGTAGATTTAAATCCTGGCTTGTAATTTTTGAATAATAATCATTAGTAAGTTTTCGATAGCCGCTAATTGCTACTGCAGAAATTGCATAATCGAGTAAAATTTTTGTTGTTGGGGAATTGACGGAGCTTTGCACATCAACATTAGAAATTATAGAGATTAATCTGTTGCTGCCATCTATAAACTCATAAAAATTGTTCGATACCGGCTCGGTGGTTACTGAAATTGGTTTTAGAATATCCATCGACATAGAATTTGTTACAAGTGGGTAGTTAGCAGCTTCTTCAAAATACTTACCCGGTACGGTTCTAGTATTTGTAAAGTAGCACCAAAGTCCGAAACGATTAAATTCAACTTTGAGTGATGAACCGTAATCTAAAAGAACCTTTGAAAATGCCTCTACTGCACGCATGTTAGGCATCTCTTCCCAAATGTCTTTAATTATTTTATTGCCGAATCTATTACTCAAGAAAATATTCCAAAGAGCGAGATTGTAACCGTTATTCATTGCAATTGCTTTACCGGTATTACGGAAATAAGAACCGATATAATTGTAATAATCATTTACATCATCGTAAACAAATTCTTCCATAGCGGTCGAAGTAAGCTCGTGGTAAAATCTATCCGACTCACGAAAAATATAATTTCCCAACTGTATAACATGATGAAGCTCGTGAGCAATAGTTACTTTTGCAGCATTAATTCCATGTGTATAATATCCAGAGCCGGAAAAATCATTATCCATGACAATATAGCTAGGCGATGTTGTCGCTCCAACTAGGTCCTGCTCAGTATAACCATAATCGCCGCCAACTAAATTTTGAAGGTAAACATCAACTCTATTATCGCCTCCTTCTCCATTATCTGATTGAGGAGCCGGGAATTTCATAATGTTTACTTCATAGTTATAAGATGAATCAGCAGCTATAGCAAATTCTTTCAAATCATACCCTGGTGCATTAGAACCCTTTTTATTGAAATGAATTCTAAATTTGCCTGAGGGGGTAACAAAACTTGTATCTGTGTTTGGTCTTTGGAGAAGAACAGCTAATACACTTTTTTGCTTTGGCGTGAACCGGTTAAAATTAGATTTAATATTATTAACAAAGCCAAAACTGCATTTAATAGGCTCTGTATTATCACCTAAAACACGTGTGTTTGTTGGATCGGGAACGCCTTTAATTCTTAGGAACTCTGAATAAAGTGAATCAAGATTTTGCGCTTGTAGCGAGCCAAATAATAAAACCGAAAGAGCTAAGAGTTTCTTCATAAATATTTTTTGATTGTGATGGAATTAGTATTTCCGCTCGAATAGATCAAATATTTGTTTTTCCCATGAAGCGTGGCAACAAAATAATCATTGATTCCATTCGTTTCAATCGGTGCAATTGCTTTGGCACTTCTTGCCGCCGGTTTCATTTCCCAAAATTTTTTCGTTTGATTGGAATAGGATAAGAACAAAACATTCTCTCCATCAATTATATATTTTACCGGAAGGCTTGTTTGAAGCCGTTCTTTGATTTCCATACGAATATTTTTCTCTTTCCGGAAATAATATAACACAGATTTCTTACTAAATGATAAAAGAGCCGCAGCGGGCTTTGTACGGCCAATAAGCTCATCAACCGAAATCATCTTCGATTCTATAGTTTCATTTTCCGGAATCTCGAAGGTTAAACGCGAAGTCCGTTCAATTTCCTTTTTATCAAAAACTATTTTAACTAGATCAACATTTCTCCCAAGACGAATTAGTGCATAAACATCTTTATAAACGCTATAGTTGAAAGTTGCATCTTCGACATTAGCAGCAACTTGCCGCTTTTCAACAAAACGGCTAGTGAAGTTCCGCATTTCAAACTCTTGTAAAGAAAGTATTTTATTCTTAAGAGTCATTGCACATATATTAATTCTATCTTTCAACCGGTCGCTCGAAAATTTAACTTCTCTAATGGGATCCGTAGTATAAATAATTTGCTTACTCGTACGGTTATTTTCAAAATTGTATCGCAGCACCTCTAAAGATTTCTCTCCTTTTCTATAGCAAATGAACGTCGTTACGTTCTTCTTAGTGTCGTCTATAATAAATTGATTTGGTATAGTGGAAAGATTGAAAGTGAAATATGAGCGCAGCAGATTTCTTCGTTCACTCAGACCTATTTTCATAGTATTGCTGCCTGCATCAATAAAAGCTAGCTCCTTAAATCCGTCACGGTTGTAATCAAAGGCTTGTATAGTAGCCGCGCCTTCCAGCAATGCTATGTTAAATGTTTCATCATGCATGGATAAAGAACTTATGAGGTAACTCGCACCGGTAGAAGACACTGCCGCTAGTTTTCTTCCGCCGCGGTCAACATAAGAAGTAACGTCACTCAAATTTTGTTTGCTTATATAGCAAACCGGCGAATAAAATGAATTATTCCCTTTTGCAAAAGAGATAAACAACTTACTGCCGCTCTGGTTAATAAAAGCTACGTCGTTGAAGCCATCTCCGTTAAAATCTAAAATTGTGTATTTGGAAACACCTTGTTCTGTTGCGAAATGAAATTTCCGTTGAAATGAAGAAACAGAATCGCCCAAGAGTATTTCCAGATTGTTATTCTTTATAAATGCTAGATCAGTAAAGCGGTCGGAATTGAAATCAAGTGCACGGAATTCGCTTACTTCCGAGCCGAGACCAATTGAGCGTGATTCTTCGAAGCTGCCGGCTTCATCATTATTATAGAATACTATAGAGTTTGAAACCAAATCAATTGCAGCAATGTCTTCATATCCGTCATAATTCAAATCAATAAAAACCGCGGCAGAGAAAATTTTCCCTTTAATTCGATCATCTTCGTTTAGTCTTCTGCTTCTTTCTTTTGCAAGAACAAGTCCGTCCATTCCGGCACCAGCGCACAAAACATTTGAAGGAATACCTTCTTCAACTTTACCGACATCTATTGTTGATGCATAACCATCGAATTTAATTTTTGAATTTGTGATTAAACTCCCGGTACGTGAAAACGTCACAATTCCGGCTTCTCTTGTCTTTCTTGAAAGCGCTATAAATCTTTTGCTGCTTTTGTCGTTGAAGTATGGATGAATCACAGCCAAACTGAATGAAGAATATTTTTCACTAGCTTTGCCAAAACTTGAACGTGAGTCTGATGTTAATGTTGAGTAATTATTAAGAGTTGGATTATAGAATACTAGATCGCGGTAACCATCGGAGTTGTAATCTACAGCTACAATTGAAGAATAGTTTGGTTTTACAGAAAACTCTGTAAGCTTACAAAAACCATTTATAGGAATTTGGGCAAATAAACTTGACGTCCAGAATAAGAGAAATAGAATCCTAAGAATTAATTCTTTTTTCAAGGCGGGCTTTTCTTCTCTGTAATGCTTCTTCGAACCTTCTCTTTTCATCTTTGGTCTCGGGTACAACTTCTATTGTTGCAACCGGGCGGGTGTTTTCATCAACGCTAACAAAAGTTAGATAAGCTGAGTTTGTGTGGATATGGGTTCCTTCAGTAAAATTTTCAGCAAATACTTTTACACCAACTTCCATTGATGTTTTGAAAGCTCTATTTACTGAAGCAGTGATTGTTACAACATTTCCCAAGCGCACGGGATGATGAAAATCTATTTTATCAACCGAAGCGGTTACGCAAATTCTTTGTGAGTGTTTCGCAGCTGCAAGTGCGGCACAAATATCAATCCAGTGCATTAACTGTCCGCCAAGCAAATTGCCAAGCTGGTTAGTGTGGTTTGGCAGCACTAACTCAGTCATCGTAACAATTGAATCACTTACCTTTTTCTGTTTAAACCGCTCACTCATTTCTTTTGGCTTAACTTAGTTTCAGTTTCTTGAATTTCCTTCGCGTTGGAATCATCCGGATAGCGGCTAAGAAACACACCAATATCATTCGATGCTTCGGTTGTCATTCCTTTTTTAATTTCTAGTTGAATTTTTTTATAAAGAGCCAGCGGTGCAAATTTTGTATCGTGAAAATACTCAGTTACATTTCCGTAATACTTGATTGCTGCTCTTTCATATTCCATCTTTTCATATATCAATGCTGCTTGATATTCTTTTTCTGCCAACCGTTCGTTTAATTCTTTGATTTTAGCTGATGCTGTTTCAACTTTTTTATCAGCCGGGAAAAAATCTATAAACGCTTGAAATTCTTCAATCGCTTTTTTAGTGTATGCCTGATCAAGCTGATAAGCCGGTGCGAGCTGGTAATAGCACTCTGCCAGCATGTATTGTGATTCCGAAACGAACGGCGAAGCCGGAATATTCCGAATCAGTTTGCTGAACTCATAAGCGCCGAGCAGATATTGTTCGCGCTTAAAATAAGTCATAGCCAGATAGTATTGCGCATCATCATTATAAGCACTGCCGGAATATTGAAGCAGAAAATTCTGGAATTCTTGAACAGCTACTTCGTAATCTTCATCATTATAAAGAGTCATTAAATAATTATAATAATCTTCAGCACTAAACTTAGTTGTATCAACAGTATTGGAACAATTTACCAAAACGAGCGCCAGTAGAAACAGCGCAGCTATCTTAAACTTTCTTAACAAAATACCTTCTCCTTAATTAGCGTGTAAAAATAATCAATTTGACCCAGCTTAAAAACTCACGGATTTTCACTTACCTCTTACCGTAAACAGCAAAATTATTGTTGTAACCAATGTTCCAACTACCAGAACCGGCTCAAGAAGATTGGAAAAGAATGAAACTTCCGGCTTCTTTCCTTGAGTAAATGGAGCAGTTGCGTCTTCGATGTTTTTTATTTCATCAACTACAATTGTGTCTTTTGCAGATTCGTTTACCTCAAACGACTTTACTAACCCATCGGGTGATGATACTGAAACTATTCCGCTTAACGAAACATTTCGCTCTGCAACAACATCACCAAAGAAACCATCTTTTTCAGCATTAGCGTATTCAACCTTAGATTGATTAAGTGAATAAGTAACTTTTGCAGTATTAGCGGAATTGTCGTTTTTAATCATGTAGCCATGATTAGAAAACGCAGCTAGCACTTTTGGTTTTAGTAATTCCAAAGATGCTGGACCAGTAACTGAGAGTACCACAGCACCATTTTTACCTACAACATCACCAACCTTAACGATAGAATTATCAATCAACTGAAAGAATTTTTCTAGGTTAGTCTTTGTCTGTGCCGTAACAAATACCGGAACTACAAACAGAGCAAAAAATATGATGAGTGTTTTCTTCAAATAGTCTCTTAAATAAAATCGTGGTCTCTATAAATGTAATGGTCATTTCGAGCGAAGTCGAGAAATGAGAATTTTAACTTTTATCACATTTCGACTGCGCTCAGCGTGACTCAATCATTTCATTAAGACAGCCTCATTAAAAAGTTATTATCTTCTACCGGCAGCAATTTCTTGCAATCGGGCTATTCTTTCTTCAATTGGGGGATGAGTTGAAAACAACTTCATCATGCCGCCGCCGTGAAGCGGATTTACAATAAACATGTGAGCAGATGCTTGACCGGCATTTCGCATTGGAACTATTTCGTTACCTTGTTGAAGTTTGTTCAGTGCCGAAGCCAAAGCTAGTGGTTTGCCGGAAATTTCCGCGCCGCTGTCATCTGCCATATATTCTCTAGAGCGTGAAATTGCCATCTGGATTAACATTGCCGCAATTGGCGCTAAGATCAACATTAAAATAGCAACAAGCGGATTAGACCCTTCTTCGCGATCATCACTTCTACCGCCCCCAAAGAACATTGCAAAATGCGCTAAGTATGTAATAGTTCCAACTAATGTAGCCGCAATTGTGCCAATAAGAATATCACGATTTTTAATGTGAGATAATTCGTGAGCGATTACGCCGTCCAATTCTTCGCGGTTAAGTAATTTCATAATTCCGGTTGTTACTGCAACGGCACTGTTATTTGGATTTCTTCCGGTTGCAAATGCATTCGGTGCTGGATTATTCATTATATAAACTTTCGGCATCGGCAGTTCGGCTTTCATCGCAAGTTTTTCTACACTATCATAAAGTTGCGGAGCTTCTTCGCGTGTAACTTGCTGAGCGCCATACATCTTAAGTACAATTTTATCTGAAAACCAGTAGGACCCGAAATTCATAGCAAGTGAAAATAAAAAAGCTATCATCATTCCATTCTGTCCGCCGATAATATTACCGACGAGAATAAATAACACCATCATTGCAGTCATCAAAACGACTGTTTTGAATCCGTTCATCTTACTCCTCTTTTATTTTGGTTCAAATTTAGGCTTAAAGCCAAGTTGATTCAAGTAAACGTTTCGTAATCTCTAACAGGGCGGGTTTTTCATTTGTTCCAAAAAATTTGCACCAAGGATTGCCTTGCCTTATATGCTCATTTATGTGTAAAATCGCATCAAAATTTGAGTAATAAATGAAGAAGATATTCGCGTTTGTGATTATGTCAGTTTCAATTCTATCCGCCCAAAGTACTTATCAGTTCCTAAGACTGGATACAAGCCCTCGTGCTGCAGCCGTTGCCGGCAGTTTTGTTGCCAACAATGATGACCCTAACGTTATGTTTTATAACCCGGCTGGAATTAATCTACTTCAGGGGACTCCAATTTCTTTTTCATTTTCAAAACCTTGGGAAGATGTGAGCTCTGCAAGCCTTGCTGCTTCTAAAGATTTTGAAGGAATTGGAAAACTCGCTGCTGCAATTCAATATATTAGTTACGGTACATTTACAAAGGCAGATGCTCAAGGAAACAACCTTGGTGAGTTCAGTGTAGGCGAAACGGCTTTGATTCTTGGCTACGGAAACCAGCTTGATGAAAATTTTTACTATGGCGTTAATGTTAAATTAATTTATTCAAAGATTTCCGATGTCTCTTCAACAGCCGCCGCAATTGATCTTGGTTTGCATTACGCAATTCCAAGTTCTAAATGGAATTTCGGATTTTCGATTTTAAATTTAGGCGCGCAAGTTTCTTCCTACTTCGATACAAAAGAAGATCTTCCGCTTGATATACGTTTTGGATTCTCAAAGCAATTGGAAAACTTGCCGCTCAAATTTTTCTGGTCATTCAACAAAATAAATGAAGATCAGGAGAAGTTCTTGAATCACTTTGCTCAAATTACTTTTGGCGGCGAGTTTAGACTTGGACAAAGTTTGCGCTTGCGTTTCGGCTACGACAATGAAAAGAGAAAAGAGATGAAAGTTGGTTCCTCTGCCGCTTTGGCTGGCTTCAATCTCGGTGTAGGATTTATAGTTAAAGGCTACAATGTTGATTACGCTTTTTCATCACTCGGTCTCATCGGTGCTATGCATAGATTTGGAATTAGCACTAATTTATAATTGATAATGGAAAATGGAGAATTGAGAATTAGATTTCATCTCGTCGTTCAATTCTCCATTCTAAATTCGCAATTCTGAATTATTTCTTATACGGTGTTTTTAAATAGCGCTCAGCTTGTTCATGCGAATTACTTCTTTCTTTCAAACGAAGTGATTCGGTATAATATTTAATAGATTTATCCCGCT
>DAIEQT010000425.1 GCA_027347545.1 Ignavibacteria bacterium
CTTAATGATGTACTTGAGTATGAAGGATTTACTGCGGAGAAAATTGCATTAGCTATAAGCGGTAAGCTTTAAGCTATAAGAGAGAATTAAATGAGAGATTTTAGAAAACTACAAATTTGGGAACGAGCTCATAATTTAGTACTCAAGATTTATGAGATTACGAAACTTCTTCCAAAGGAAGAATTATATGGACTGACTTCGCAGATTCGTAGAGCGGCTGTATCAGTTCCTACAAACATCTCAGAAGGTGCAGGGAAAGATTCAAGCAAAGATTTTGTCAGATATTTAAATATTGCTTTGGGTTCATTGAGTGAAGTTCAATATCTACTTTTTTTGATTAAAGAATTAAACTACATATCTGACAATCAGATTTCACCTTTTGAAGTTGAAGCTAATGAATTAAAAATGATGATTTATTCATATTCATCTAAAATTTCAGCACCCTAATCTTGCTTAAAGCTTATTGCTTACAGCTTATAGCTTATGGAGTAACAATGCCTAACAAAATTTCTTTAACAAACGATTTTCCAACGATTCAAAAATCCAACGAGCTTTATAACCGTGCGGTTGGATTAATTCCATCCGTAACTCAAACACTTGCTAAAGGTCCAACGCAATGGATAAACGGCGTAGCGCCCAAATATTTAGTAAAAGGTAAAGGCTCACATGTTTGGGATGCGGATGGCAACGAATATATTGATTACATGATGGGTGTCGGTCCCCTTTCACTTGGTTATGCTTATCCAAAAATAGATGAAGCCATAAAGAAGCAGCTTGAAGACGGAATCACTTTTTCTATGATGCATCCGCTTGAAGTTGAAGTTGCCGAGCTGATTAGAGAAATCATTCCTAATGCGGAAGCGGTTCGCTATAGTAAAACCGGTGCCGATGCAACAAGTGCGGCTGTTCGTCTTGCTCGCGCTTACACTGGAAAAAATAAAATTCTTTGCTGCGGTTATCATGGCTGGCACGATTGGTACATTGCTGTCACCGCACGCAATCACGGTATTCCGGAAGCAGTGCAGGCAAACTCATTCACGTTTAATTACAACGATATTGATTCACTAAAAAATTCTATTGATGATGATGTGGCTGCGGTAATTCTTGAGCCAGTCGTATTTAATGAACCAAAAGATAATTTCCTTCACAAAGTTGCAGAGCTTTGTAAGGAAAAAGGAATTGTGCTAATATTTGATGAAATGTGGACCGGCTTTAGAATGGCGCTTGGCGGAGCGCAAGAATATTTTGGAATAACTGCCGATCTTGCAACTTACTCTAAAGCTGTTGCTAATGGAATGCCGATTTCTATTCTCGCCGGCAAAAAAGAAATAATGCAGTTAGCCGACGAAGATATTTTCTTCTATACAACATTCGGTGGTGAAGCACTTTCGCTTGCTGCTACTATAGCTACTATTAAAGAGCTAAAAGAGAAAAACGTTCCTAAGTTTTTAGATGAACAAGGCGCCAAACTAAAAAACGGTTACAACTCAATTGCTCAGAAGCTTGGAATAGATTTTACAAAAGCCATTGGTTACAACTGGCGTTCGATGGCAACCTATGATGAGAAAGTCGGCGATCCGTTATTACAGAAATCTTTGATGCAGCAAGAAATGATTAAGCGTGGCGTTCTTTGGCAAGGATTCTTTAACATGTCATACTCTCACTCAAACGAAGATGTTGATTATACTTTGCAAGCTCTTGAAGAATCCTTGATAATTCTAAAACAAGCAGTTCTAGAAAGTAAACTAAAAGAAATGCTCAAGGGCGAACCGGTTCAGCCAGTATTCCGCAAAGTTGATAATTTTAATATGAA
>DAIEQT010000434.1 GCA_027347545.1 Ignavibacteria bacterium
AGTGCCTTTGTGGCTTAATTTCTTATCTTTTCTTTTGCCACCAAGTCTCAAACCTGCCCGCCACGTTGAATATACTTTAGCAGGCGGGGACACTAAGAAGTCACAAAGGGCGTAACATGAGTTAATAAGTAATGGATTAGGGAAACCGCATTTTACTTGGGGAGGCAAGAATCTTACTAAAAAAGGAGAGGCAAGAAGTAAATACTTGAACGCCCTCAAAGAAGCCGATGGTAGTGATTATAAATTATTAACAGAATTTGCACGTGAGTGACGCCCAACTTGAAATGCAAAAATCATTTCTATGATTCTTTAGATATTATTTCATCAATACGAGCTTCTTTGTTTGAGAATAAGACCCAACTTGCAAGTGATAAACATAAACACCGCTGTTAAGATTAGAACCGTTAAACACAACTTCGTAAGTGCCCGGTGATTTTGTCTCGTTAACCAATGCCGCAACCTCCTGTCCAATTGCATCATAAACCTTTAAGCTAACAAAGCCGGTGTTTTTAATTTGATATCTAATTGTTGTAGTAGGATTAAACGGATTCGGATAATTCTGGAATAGCTCGAAATCATTCGGCACTCTTCTATTAAATTCATCGGCAACAGATACAACGCTTCCAACCGGATAAAATGTGTAAGCAATTCCGCCGGTATTATTTTTCTTTAGAAACCAAGCTCTAGAAACATCTTCTTTTAGATAAACATAAGATTCGCCCGCAGATTTTCCCGGATCGTGAACAATTGGTTTTCCATTTTCCTTAAATCCGGCTAACATTAATAAATGCCCAACCGAAGAAATTGGAGTTCCGACAGACATTGCAATTCTTCCACCTTTTTCTAAAACTTTTCTTGCTTCGCTCCAAGAACGGTAGCGAGTTACTTCTCCATCAAGACCATACTCGGAAGCATTTTGAACTACGCGGGGCCAAATACCAAACATTTTGTGGTACGTATCGTAAGTTGCCCAAGCAAATTTGTATGGATCAACATTAATATTGTAACTTTTCAAGATCATAGAAACAGTAGTTGGCGAGCACATATCTTTGCCATAATTTGGGTCAATGCTGTACTGATAAATGTGAGTTGTTGGAATAAAAATATCTGCCGGATTATCTGCAACAATTTGAGAAAGATTAGCACCACTTGAAGTTCTTGAATCGCTTACAAAAAAACTGAGTTTATGAATTGAAGGAGATGGTGTAGCTGTGTCTTTTCTATACAATATTATTTTGTACTGCCATTTTGAGAAGTATGAATTCAAAACAACCCAATCAACATCAACTTTACCGCCTCCAAAAGTTGTAGTGCCGTAGTCTGACCAAAGATTATTTTTCCAGTAACCGATTGTAAGCCAAGGCGACCAACTTCCGGCATAAGGAAAACGCATCTGAATTTTAAATCCGCAATTTTCGCTTGGCGCGCTTCCATTATAAGAAGGTAATCCCTGGTTGAACGGATACAGCGCAGTTTGTTCTTTAAGTATAATGTAGCCATCAACAGAATTATTTTGAAGAACAAAAGATTTTCCATCGTCGCTAGGTTTAACGTTTTCGCTGGTTTCAATTTTCGCTTTAATCGAATCAATGCGTAGGATATAATGCTGGTCGGGATAAACTTGGGCGAATTGCTCTTTGTTAAACAACAAAAGTGCTGTTGCTAACAAAGCAAATAGGAAACTTTTCTTCATGGTACCCGTTCTTTCTTCTGGATTATTTTCTCTTCTTGTTATTAAGATAACTCATGTTACGCACTTTGTGACTTCTTAGTGTCCCCGCCTGCTAAAGTATATTCAACGTGGCGGGCAGGTTTGAGACTTGGTGGCAAAAGAAAAGATAAGAAATTAAGCCACAAAGGCACTAAAACACCAAGTTTCA
>DAIEQT010000475.1 GCA_027347545.1 Ignavibacteria bacterium
GATCTGATTAAGCAACGCTAAAAACTGCGAAAATTGACTGAATTACCAACTTCCGCTGGAACCGCCACCGCCAAATGAACCACCACCGCCGGAAAAACCTCCAAAACCGCCGCCACCACTTCCTCCCCAGCTGCTTCCGCCGCCAAATCCACCTCTGCCTCTGCTGCCGCCCATAGAACTTAGAATTAGCAATGGTAGAAGTCCACCTCCGCCCCCTCTTCCACCTTTACCGCTTAAAGCAGCAATAATGATGAAGATTATTACGATAAAGATGAATGGAATGCCGGTTCCTTTACCTTTGCTTTTTGGCTCGCCTTTGTACTCACCCTTTGTTGCAAGTATAATTGCTTCCAAACCGGCATTTACTCCGGCGTAGTAATCGCCGCTCTTAAAATATGGGCGGACTTCGTTTCTTAGTATTGAGCTGGCTAAGGCATCCGGCAAAGCGCCTTCCAAACCGTAACCAACTTCAATTCTCATCTTCCGGTCTTCTTTTGCGACAAAGAATAATATGCCATTGTTATTCTTCTTCGAACCAATTTGGTTTTTGGCAGCAGTTTCGTAACAAAAACTTTCAAGCGGATATCCATCAAGTGTATTTATCATCAAGAAAACAACTTGGTTGGAAGTTGAATCATCAAATGATTTGAGTTTAGATTCAAGAGTGTAGAGTTCCGAACTATTTAGCGAACTTGTTTGATCATTCGCGTAATTTTTCAAAACCGGAATAGAAATTTGTGAATATGCAGAACTAACAAAGACTGCTATAAGTAGTAAGATGATTCTCAATTTCAGTTCTGCACTCTTCACTCTACACTCTGCGTTTATTTAGAATTGTACTTTAGGAGCCTGGTCTGCACCTTCGGCTGCTTTGAAGTAAGCTTTTTCTTTGAATCCGCCAAAGTTTGCAATTATTACACCAGGAAATTTTTTGATTGCGGTGTTATAATCTTGCACAACTTGATTAAACTTTTGGCGTTCAACAGTAATTCTGTTTTCTGTGCCTTCCAACTGAGCTTGAAGCTGTAAGAAGTTTTCGTTTGCTTTCAGTTGCGGGTAATTTTCAGAAACAACCATCAAACGCTGCAATGCGCCGCTCAATCCATCTTGTGCTTTCTGAAAACGTGCAAATGCTTCTGGATCGTCCAATTGAGCAGCATCAATTTTCACTTGACCAACTTTAGCACGGGCTTCTGTAACTGCTGTGTAAGTTTCCTTTTCAAAGTTGGCAACACCTTTAACGGTTGCAACTAAGTTTGGAATAAGGTCCGTTCTTCTTTGATAAACGTTTTCAACTTGACTCCATGAGCCTTTTACGCCCTCGTTAAGACTAACAAAACCATTGTACTTACTTGTTACCCATGAAATTGTTAAGATTACAAATACTACAACAACAGCAAGTATTCCTAATCCAATCTTTAACCCTTTACTCATTGTTCCTCCTTAAAGAAAAAAATTTATCTACGGTTTACCTTACTAATTTGTTAAACTTCTCATTGGTGCCGGAATTCTTCCGCCGCGACCTACAAAACCTTTGGAGCTAATTGTTCTTACCTCCATAATTGGCGCCAGACCGAGCAAGCCGCCGTAATCAACCATATCGCCAACTTTTTTTCCGAATGCCGGAATAATTCTAACTGCTGTTGTTTTATCGTTGATAATTCCAATTGCAGCTTCATCTGCAATTATTCCGGCAATAGTTGAAGCCGCTGTATCACCGGGAATTGCAATCATATCAAGACCAACAGAACAAACGGCTGTCATTGCTTCCAATTTTTCAAGCGAAAGATTACCAGCTTGTACAGCGCGAATCATTCCCATGTCTTCACTAACCGGAATAAAAGCGCCGCTCATTCCACCTACTGATGAGCTTGCCATTAAGCCGGCTTTCTTGACCGAATCATTCAACATTGCGAGAGCGGCAGTTGTTCCGGGCGCGCCAACATCTTCAACACCCATCGCTTTAAGAATATCTGCAATACTATCCCCTTCTGCCGGAGTTGGAGCGAGTGAAATATCTACAATTCCAAATGGAACACCATTTTTCTCGGCAACTTTTCTTCCAATAAGTTCGCCAGCCCGGGTAATTTTAAAAATTGTTTTTTTGATTACTTCCGCAAGCTGCTGCAAATCTACATTACCCGCTTCTTTAATTGCTTCGAGAACAACACCAGGTCCGCTAATGCCGACATTCAGAACTATTTCCGGTTCTGTAACTCCGTGAAAAGCGCCAGCAACAAATGGATTATCTTCTACTGCATTTGCAAATACAACAAGTTTCGCGCAGCCAATCGAATCTTTGTCTTTAGTAAGCTCAGCCGTCAGTTTTATTGATTCAGCCATCATGTTAACAGCGTCGATATTGATTCCGGCTTTAGTAGAACCAATATTAACGCTTGAGCAAACACGTTTGGTTTGTGAGAGCGCATAAGGAATAGCTTTGATCAGTTCTCGTTCCCCGTTGGTCATTCCTTTTTGAACAAGTGCGGAAAAACCAGCTATGTAATCAATTCCAATTTCTTCGGCAGCTTTATCTAAAGTTTTTGCAATCTCAATAAAGTCTTCCATCTTGAATGAATCAAATGGAATTGAAATTGGAGTTACAGAGACGCGTTTGTTTGCAATTGATATTCCATATTGCGCCTCAACTTCCTTTGCATTTTTTACATGCTCTCTGCCGTAGCGAACAATTTTATCATAAATTTTTTGCTTTGTAACTTCGATGCTTCTATCGTGGCAATCGCGTAAGCTAATTCCAAGTGTAACTGTACGGATATCGAAATGCTCAATTTCCGTCATGCGTATTGTTTCTAATATTTCGGTGAATTCGTAGTTCATGTTTTTGTGAGTAGAAAGTAGTTAGTTGAAAGTTGAGTTAATTATTATTTCCTAACGAACTTATATAAGCATTTAATCTTGGGCTAAGTTCATCTATTATTAATTTTATTTCTTCGATCTGCTTCTTATTCAATAGATTTCTTTTTACTGCTCTCCTTAACCAGTGGCGGCTTTCATATAACGAGCCTCTAGCTATTCTGGCAAATCTACGGTTTTCGTTTTGAGTTCCTCTTCCATTTCCTTCAGCTATATTTGCGCCAACACTATCAACTGCCCTTAATAGCTGTGTTCCGATAGTATCTTTATCAAGTCTATTCCAACAAACAACAATATCCCAAATTTGGTCTGACAATTTTTCAGATAATTTATAAATATCAAGATTTTCAAATAGCGCTTTCATTTCACAACTATCTGCTCTCCACTTTCAACTTTCAAATTCTATGCATATAACGAAAAACGTCTTCGTGCTGTAAATAAATTTTAATGTTGAGCGGTTCGGCAGTCTTGTACATCTCTTCTTGAATTTCTTTCAAATCTTTTTGTGAAGATGTAATATCAATAATCATAATCATGGTAAAAAAATCGCCCATGATTTTTTGGCTAAGGTCTTGAATATCACAATTAGCTTTTCCTAACGCTGTTGTAATTGCGGCAACAATTCCCGGTTTGTTTAGACCAAAGGAAGTTAAGATTACTCGCCCAGAAACAGCATCTTTCTTTGATGCTTCGAATGGGTTTGTAGAACTTGTTTCAACTTTTTTGCGGACTGCCTCTTTAACTACATCCGGTGTAGCGATTGGACCTAACTCACTTATTGTTTCAAAAGTAATTCTTCTGATATCGCTCTCTGTAAAATTCACGGTTTTAATCCTCTGTATTCATTCTGTAAAAATTTTAAAGCCTTGTTCGAAACTTCAAGATTTTTCTCTAAAGCAAAGGTTTTGGCATTTTCAATATTACCACGGTAAAAACGAAGCCAAACCAGTTCGCCAATTACTATTCCATCAAAAGCTCTATTCGCTACAAAAGCATTTACGGTAAAGTAACCGGCAGCTAAATTCCACGCAAAAGACATTAATCCGGATAAAATTTTGCCGGAGTATATCTGTCCAGCGCCGGGCAAAATATAAGAAATAACAGTTGCAAAAGTAACGGAAACTTTGGCATCAATAACTTGATTACAAAGTAATTTAAGCTCTTTATTAGCGGGAGTCTCAGCAAAAATTTTCGAGGCACTTTCCCAATCATCGGCGAACATAAATGCCCAGCCGCGCCAGTAATTTATTTCATCACGCTTTGAATAGAATCGTTCATCTCTCTCGATTTCACTACAAAGCTGCAATGCGCGTTCCGTAGTCTTTCTTAAAATATTGCAGCGAATAATTTCTAACTTTGCTTCAATTAAAATCGAATCGTTAAGCGAGTTTTTCTCTACCAAAGCAAAATATTTAATTGCCTCATAAAAATGAGCTCCCGCTTTGTAGCATTCTGCAATCCTGAAATTAACTCGTGTTATAAGCTTGTTCTGTTCATCAAAAAATAAAACGCGCTTGTACTCGGTAATGGCATCAAAATATTGGTTCGAAGCGAACAGCTTATCTGCCCAAGCTAATTGTGTCTCAACGGTACTCTGTGCATAGTTAGATTGGAGGCAGAATATTCCAAGCAGAACAAAATATTTTCTAATGCGGAACATTCTAAAGATCAATTTTAGGTAAGAAGTAATTTCTTTCTTCGAAGAAGAGTTTTATTTCGCTATCGAGATTAAATTGCAAACGGGCGTTATAAATTTGTGCAGAAGCTGCCGAGCCGTAAATGCTTCCGCCGTAGAAGAAAGCTGTTAATCCCGTAAAAAGCCATCCGCGGAAGTTATGATCGTGCTGAAAATTATTTACCGCTAGAAATCCGGAAAGTAAAGTTGCACCGAATGCAATTAAACCATCTGTCAGTTCACCGGTATAAACTTTGCCCGCGCCGGGAATTGCGACTGAAAGCAATGCTGCTGTAACTGAGTTTTTCTTCGGCGGGTTTTTCATCATCAGGTAATAATAAATCAACTTAGTCTGAAGAGAATCATCAAATGGTTTGATAAGAACATTCCCGCTTGGCAAATTAGTTTTTGAGAGAAAATAAGTTGCACTATTCAAGCGGTCGAGTGTTAAAGAATATTTCTGTGGAAAGTTAAATCTGCTATCGTAATTTGTTTGGAATGCGTTAAAATCCTTGCTAAAAAAGAGTGATTGATAGTAAAACAACTTAGCTTCTTCTTCTAATTTGGAGCCAATAAACAAAATCTTAAAGTTCTGAGCCGCTTCATCGAATCTGCCGATTCTTAAGAAACTATTTGCGAAGCGGAAGCGAGCTGTATCGTTATCTGCTGACTTCAAAAATTCTTTATACTCACCAATCGCTCGTAAATAGTCTTTCTCGGCATAAAGATGGTTGGCAAATTTTAATCTGTTATTTGGTGAGAACAAATCATCTTGCGCACCCGATTGAGAATACAGCTCTGCTGCACTAATCAATAATATCATTAGAACGAGGTTCTTACATGTGGACAGTTTAATCAATTATTCACCATTTCGAATTTTATCTTCTGCAAATTTAGTGTGTAATTGCCAGCCGGGTCAAAATACTTTCCAGATTTGTGCAGAGGATAGTGATTTACTCCCTTAAAAACATTCATATCGCGGGTAAATCTATCGGCAAACATTAATGTTCCGGAGAGCAGATTTGTTTCTTCCACGGCTTCAACAAAAAAGTTTGCGCACGAAGGAGAGAAAGGACAGTTATCCCCATCATAATCACTGATTAGAAATGAATAAGCACTTTTCAATGAGTTAAGAAATGTTCCGGCTAGTGAAGCGTTTTCGTTCTGTGCATATGCAACAGATTTTGTGGGAAGCTCGTACGAAACTTGCTTAGCTTCCCACTTTTGCCAATCTGTTTGAGAGTATGCTGTAGATACAACAACAAAAAGTATGTAAAGAATTTTTCTCATTAATCTTTCAACAACTCGCGCGCAATAACAATTCTCTGGATTTCCGAAGTACCTTCATAAATTTCTGTGAT
>DAIEQT010000496.1 GCA_027347545.1 Ignavibacteria bacterium
CTTAGTTTGAAAAAATGAAAAAGCAGAACGCTGATTTGTTAAGATGATTAAGATTTTTTATGATTTATCCTAATCGATCATAAAAATCATAATTAATCTGCGTGCTAACAATCTTAACCTGACGGCATTGGGCTGACGGCATGTCCCTACTTTTAAGAATGAAATTGTTGATTCTGCTATATCATAATTGTTAATTTGAATTAGAAATGAAACGGCAAACGTTAATTCTCTTTTATAGTTATTTTGAATAAAAAACATGACGAAATTATATCTCGCTAATTTGTTCAAAACCTTTAATAAAGGTGATGCTAGAGAAGAATCCTACTATAAGCATCTAGATTCATTCCTTCGCGAATTCTCTGAGGCTAAAAGCAGCAAGAAGATTGATGTTACAATTCTTCCCAAAAAGACTGAAGCTGGCAATCCCGACTTTAGAGTATGGGATGGAAGACAAAAAATAACCGGCTACATAGAAGCAAAAGATTTAGGTGTAAATCTTGATCATGCCGAAGATTCGGAACAACTAAAAAGGTATCTAAATACATTCCCGAATGTTATTCTAACGAACTATACTGAATTCCGTTTATACCGCGATGGTAAAAAAGTAGATCAGATTTCCATTGCACGTCCCTTTATAATTAAGAAACTTTCTACAACCCCTCCGATTGAAAATGAAGGTAAATTTTTTGAACTGATTGAACGGTTCTTAGATTTTTCTCTTCCAAAATCATTTACTGCAAAAACACTTGCTGTTGAACTTGCCAAAAGAACTAAGTTCTTAAAAGATGAAATTGTTACGGAAGAATTAAAAATAGGTACCGAATCTATCCACGCTTTTTATGAAGCGTTCAATCAATTTCTAATAGCCGGAATAACCGAAGAAGAATTTGCCGATCTCTACTCTCAAACTATTTCTTACGGTCTATTTGCTGCCCGCCTCCGTGCTGAAAAAGACTTTAATAGAAAGTTAGCTTTTTCATATATACCTAAATCAATAGGCATTCTAAGAGATATTTTTAAATTCATTTCGATGGAAGACTTACCGCAGCAGATGGAAATTATTATTGATGATATAGCCGAAGTTCTATCTGTTGCCGATGCCAAAAAGATTCTTGAGCACTACTACCATGAAGGAAAGGGAAGCGACCCCGTTTTGCATTTTTACGAAACATTTCTTTCTGTTTATGACCCGGCAACAAGAGAAAAGCGTGGTGTTTACTATACACCGGAACCGGTTGTTTCCTTTATAGTCCGTTCTTTACATCAAATCTTGAAAGATAAATTTAACTATGCCGATGGTCTTGCTTCTAAAGATGTTACTCTACTCGATCCAGCCGGCGGTACTTTAAGTTTTCTTGCAAAAGCTATTGAAATAACTGTTGCAGAAGTAAAAAATAAATATGGCACCGGTGCTGTTTCGGCGTTCATCCGAGAATACTTGCTTGAGAATTATCATGCTTTTGAATTAATGATGGCGCCTTATGCAATTGGGCATATGAAAATGTCTTTCCTTTTGGAAGAACTTGGCTACAGAATGAAAGATGAAGAACGCATTAAATATTATTTAACAAACACTCTCGAAATGAAAGAGCTGGATGATTCTAAACTTCCCGGTATGTCATCGCTCTCTCACGAAAGCCATGAAGCGGGTAAAGTTAAAAAAGATGTACCAATACTTGTTATACTTGGCAATCCCCCTTATTCCGGTCATTCATCAAACACTGGAGAATGGATTTCCGAAGTAATAAAGGAGTATTATCAAGTTGATGGTAAACCACTCGGTGAAAAAAATTCTAAATGGCTCCAGGACGATTACGTAAAGTTTATCCGGTTTTCTCAATGGAAGATAGACCAAGCCGGTGAAGGAGTAGTTGGATTTATTACAAATCACAGCTATCTCGATAATCCTACCTTTAGAGGAATGCGGCAATCTTTGATGAACAGCTTCGATGAAATATATATACTAGATTTGCACGGAAATAGTACCAAAAAAGAAAAAACCCCGGATGGAAGTAAAGATGAGAATGTATTTGATATTCAACAAGGTGTTGCAATTGTATTCTTTATTAAATACAAGAATGGGAAAAAGAAACAAGTTTATCATCAAGAGATTTTTGGTTTAAGAGAAGAAAAATATAATTGGCTCATTAAATACAACATCAAAAAAGTAAAATGGCAGAAAGCAGTTCCATATCCGGAATTCTATTTATTTAAGCCAACCGATAATAATCTAGCTAATCATTATTATTCTTTCTACAAGCTAACAGAAATATTTCCGATAAATAATGTGGGTATTGTAACTGCACGGGACGAATTAACCATTGATTTTGAAAAGAGTAAGCTGTGGAATAGAATTAAGAATTTTGTTTCTCTCGATACCGAACTTGCAAGAAAATCATATCATTTAGGTCCAGACGCGCGAGATTGGAAAGTGGAGTTTGCACAAAAAGATTTAAAAGATAGCGGGTTAAGCAAAGAACATTTAATTTCAATATTGTACCGTCCATTTGATTTACGCTACACATACTTTACCGGTAAGTCACGCGGATTTCACTGTAGGCCAAGAGATGA
The DNA here is from genome assembly GCA_027347545.1 of Ignavibacteria bacterium. Lineage (GTDB taxonomy): Bacteria > Bacteroidota > Ignavibacteria > Ignavibacteriales > Melioribacteraceae > Stygiobacter. The sequence continues at coordinate 2,572 of DAIEQT010000496.1, forward strand.
AACTATGCGCCATATGTTAAAGAAAAATGTAAGCTTGTGTGTAGGTCGCCAATCGAGTGTTATCGGGTCTGATATTTATGACATTGTTTTTATTTCCGAGAACATTGTTGATTTTAACTTGTTTCGTCGTGGCGGCGAAATAGTTTGTCCGTTATACATTTATCATGAGCCAAAAGAGAAAAAGAAACTTCAATTTATTCAGATGATGATGTTTGAGCCGGAAGCCGAATACCAAGTACGAGAGCCAAACATTAGCCTTAGTCTATTTTCTGACTTAAAAACAAAGTTTAAAAAGGAAGTTACTCCCGAAGAAATATTTTACTACCTATACGCTGTGCTTTATAGCAATGTATATAGAACCAAATACGCTAAATTTCTTAGAAGTGACTTTCCTAGAATTCCTTTTACAAAGAGTTATAAGTTATTTATTAAGATCGGTAATCTTGGCAAGCAACTTTCTGAGCTTCATTTACTAAAATCTATAGAACTAAATAAGGCCATAACCAAACTTTCGTGTGATGGATCAAATAAAGTTGATCAACCGAAATATGAAAACCGCAAAGTTTGGATCAATAAAGAGCAGTTTTTTGATAAAGTAAGCGAAGAAGTTTGGAATTATCAAATTGGCGGTTATCAAGTTTGCGAAAAGTGGCTCAAGGATAGAAAAGGAAGAGATTTATCATTCGAAGAAATACAAACTTATTCAAAAATTGTAACTGCGCTTGACAAAACAATAGAACTTCAAAAAGAAATAGATAAAAATTATTCGGAAGAATAGTTATTGCGTGAAGCGCCCTATGAAGTTATTTGTACGTTCACTTCGCTTCCTCAGAATGACAGATACAAATGCAGAAAAATCTCTCCATACTTCCGGGCTTAATTTTGCTTTGAATTTGCAATCATTTACAAGTTCAGGCGTTTCATCCATGCGCAGTTTCATTGTATTTCAGACACGCTTTATTTAACTTTAGCCCGCAAAATGAAAGAACCCGGCTCGCTTTTCGGATTTTCAGAGATAAAAAATCTTGTAAATAAAGGAACAATTTGCTCTTCCTTTCAATTTAAGCAGAGCGAAAATATAGGAGAAATTGATGTTCGATTCACTGTTGAAGAAGTTGTTCGGTGACAAAAATGTTAAAGCAACTAAAGATTTATGGCCAATTGTAGATCAAATAAATAAAGAGACTGAGAAATTACAATCGCTTACTGATGATGAACTCCGCGCAAAAACTGCTGAGTTTAAGCAAAGAATAGCCGAAGCAATACATGATATTAAAACTCCGCTCGATGAGTTAAAGACAAAACTAGCCAGTGTTCAATCCGCAGAAGAAAAGCACGCGCTTCACGATGAAATTGAAGGCTACGAAGACCAGCTAACAGATAGATATGAAGAAATTCTAACCGAAATTCTTCCCGAAGCATTTGCAGTAGTTAAAGATACTTGCCGCCGTCTCGTTGGTAAATCTTGGGATGTTGCCGGCACAAAAACTACATGGGAAATGGTCCCTTACGATGTTCAGCTAATTGGTGGAATGGTTCTTCACTCCGGCAAGATTGCGGAAATGGCAACCGGTGAAGGAAAGACTCTCGTTGCAACACTTCCGGTTTATCTTAACGCGTTAACCGGACGAGGAGTGCATCTTGTTACTGTGAACGATTACTTAGCCAAACGCGATAGCGAATGGATGGGAGAAGTTTACAAATTCCACGGATTAACTATTGGCTGCATTATCAACACAATGGATCCGGAAGAAAGAATTAAGCAGTACAATTGCGATATCACTTATGGTACTAACAACGAATTTGGTTTTGATTACTTGCGCGATAATATGGCTAGCGCAAAAGAATATTGCGTGCAGCGCGGACACAATTTTGCAATAGTGGATGAAGTTGACTCCGTGCTGATTGATGAAGCCAGAACACCGCTCATCATTTCCGGTCCGGTAGATAAAGCCGAGCATAAGTTTGATGAAATGAAACCGCGTGTTGAAAGATTGTTTAGAAAGCAAGCTAACTTAGTTGCAAGTATTGTTAAAGAGGCTGAGACGCTTCTTCAATCTTCTGATCCTAAAGACCGGGAAAAAGCCGGTGTTTGTTTGTTGAGAGCACACCGCGGTTTTCCTAAGAACAAATCTTTGATGAAACTTCTTTCCGAAGCCGAATACAAAAAATTGCTTCAAACTACCGAACTGGATTTCCTTCGCGAAAATTCCAAACGCATGCCTGAGATTGATGAAGAACTTTACTATGCAATTGAGGAACGCCAGAATCAAATTGATCTAACGGAGAAAGGTAGAGAAGAA
>DAIEQT010000498.1 GCA_027347545.1 Ignavibacteria bacterium
TGAAAAAAGGATGCTTCATATCGCTCATTACTGTAATTACCATATTAGTTATGGCCGGAATTTATTTCTATAAAACAAATAAGGGCTTCTTTCAGAACTTTAGCCGGGATACAATAATTGGTATGAGCACAAAGGAGTTTAGCGATAAGATTAAGAAACTCGATTATACTCCTTACAAAGATTCTTTGATGATAGTTCTTAAAAAAGAAGCCAAGCTGTTAAAAGGAAAGGATTTTGAAAGAGCAATGAGCCAATTTGGCTTCGTAGCAGATAAGATTAAAGAAGCAATTCATGACGGCATAGTTGATTCAACCGAGTTCGCTCAAATAAAATAATTGGTGAAAGAACATGAAAGATCAGCGAAAGACAGAAATTAAAGTAGGTATTACTGTTGTATTAGGTATTCTGATTTTTGTTTGGGTTTTTGGATGGGCTAAAAACTTAACTGTTGGATCAGAACGGAAAGAGATTTCGGTTAAGTTTAGCTCGGTAGCCGGTTTAGAAATTGGTGATCCGGTTACAATCAACGGTGTGCGCAAAGGTTATGTTGAAGATATCCTCATTAGAGGAAGCGAAGTTGTAACTGTTTTGAACCTTGAAAGGGAAGTTAATCTTAAAACAGATGCTAAATTTTCCGTAATGATGCTCGATTTGATGGGCGGTAAAAAAATTGAAGTTTACCCCGGCTCAGCATCTGATGAAATTAATTATACTAAACTTCATGACGGCGAATTTGTTGGTGACATCGCTTCGGCAATGGCAATGCTTGGGACAGTGCAAAATGATCTTGTTGATGTAATCAAAGAAGTTAAAGTTACTCTTAGCTCGGTTAATAAAACTCTTACAGATCAGCAATTCAATAACGATTTGAAAACAAGTGTTAGCAATTTGGTCGAATTGACCGAGAATCTTAATTTACTCATAAAAGCTAACAGCGGTGAAATTAATAAGCTTCTCAAAACCGGAAACGATCTTGCTGCAAACGTTAATGACTTCATTAAGGCAAACCGGGATTCACTTTCGCAAACACTTTCGGCTGTGCAAGATGTGTTGAAAGAATCGAAAACAATGCTGGTTAAAGTCAATACGTTGATTGATCAAACGAATAAGAGTGAAAACAACCTGGGCAAATTCTTGAACGATCCTGTACTGCTTAGCGATATAAAAGAATCTATCTCTCACGTAAAAGATTTGACTCGTACACTTGTAGAGCAGTTAAAAGCAAAAGGCATTGAAGTAAATGCGCACATTTTCTAAAGTATTTTTTCTATTACTTGTTGTTACTAATTTCACTATTGCTCAAGAGGGCAATCCGGTTTATGCAAAAAATGGAATGGTAGTTTCTGCCAGCACTCTTGCAAGTCAAGTTGGTTTAGAAATTCTTAAAAAGGGTGGAAATGCAATTGATGCCGCCGTAGCTACCGGTTTTGCGTTAGCTGTGACCTATCCGGCTGCTGGAAATATCGGCGGCGGCGGATTTATGGTTATTCATCTAGCCGATGGAAAAAATACAACTCTTGATTTCCGCGAAATGGCACCTCTGAAAGCTCACAAAAATATGTTCTTAGATAGTCTGGGAAACTTCTTGCCGGATTTAAGCCAAAAAAGCTGGCTTGCAACTGGAGTTCCGGGTACAGTTGCTGGTTTAATCTATGCACTAGAAGAATATGGAACAATGGACTTAAAAGATGTAATTCAGCCGGCAATTGATTTGGCTAAGAACGGCTTTCATCTTGATTATAGATTAACAAATTCAATCAATTCTGAGAATGAAGTTTTTAAGAATATAGAATCTTCTAAAAAGATATTTACCCGTGATGGAGAAAAGTTACAAGTCGGTGCTCTATTCGTTCAGAAAGATTTGGCAAAGACTCTGGAAATTATTTGTGATGAAGGCAGAGATGGTTTTTATAAAGAGGAAATAGCTGAAAAGATTATCGAGGAAAGTAATAAGTATGGTGGAATATTTTCTTTAGAAGATTTAGAGAACTACAAAGTTATTGAGCGTGATCCGATAATTGGGAATTATAGAGGGTATGAAGTTATTTCTATGCCGCCACCATCTTCCGGCGGGATTTGTCTCATGGAATCTTTAAATACGCTTGAGCATTTCACTTTCAAAAGAGAAGAGTGGGGAAGCAGTAGATATATTCATACGCTGGTAGAGATTTTGAAACAAGTATATGCTGATAGAGCCGAGCATCTTGGCGATGCGGATTATTATCCCGTTCCGGTTAACTATTTGGTTTCAAAGGAATATTCGGAAATAATTAAAAATAAAATCGGCGAAACTGCTAGACCGGCAATTGATTTTCAAGCTGCTGAAATCCTGAGACACAAAGAGAAAGAAGAGACAACGCATTTTTCTGTCGTTGATAAATTTGGAAACGCTGTTAGCACAACTTATACTCTAAACGGTTCTTATGGAAACAAAATTGTTGTTGAGGGACTTGGGTTTCTACTTAATAATGAAATGGATGATTTCAGCGCGAAACCAGGTGCTCCAAATATGTTTGGTTTGATGGGAAGTGAAGCGAACTCGATTCAACCAATGAAGAGAATGCTGAGTTCAATGACTCCAACCATTGTACTCAAAGATGGAAAACCAATTCTAGTAGTCGGCTCGCCCGGTGGTTCAACAATCATAACTTCTGTTCTACAAGTGATAATAAATGTTCTCGATTTCAAAATGAATGTTTACGAAGCCATCAACGCTCCACATATTCATCATCAACTTTTCCCGGATCAGATTGATTATGAGCCTTTCGGTTTAAGCGAAGATGTTAAACATAATTTGATTAGTCGCGGACAAAAGATTGGGGTTGAAAGATATCTAGGAAGAGTAGAAGCAATTTATATTGATCTTAACAAAAACTGTTTCTTTGGAACAAGTGATCCGAGAGGCTTCGGGAAGGCGGTTGGTTTCTAATGGTACTTGGAATTGGAATAGACATAATCGAGATTGAACGCATCAAAAAAAGTATAGATAATTACGGCGATCATTTTC
>DAIEQT010000519.1 GCA_027347545.1 Ignavibacteria bacterium
GTCTTTGAGTTTTTCGTAGATCAACTTTTGAGCAATTGCATCCATTTCTTTCAGAACAGATTTGTTGTTGAAGCCCATCAGCACATACTGATTCTTCGGGCTTACCGCTTCTACAGAATATCCGTTCTCGTTAAACATTCCAATCAAATCGGTCAAGTAAACTTCGCCCTGTACATTGTTGCTGCCAATTTCATCAATCAACTCGAAAAGTGGTTTAGCCTTAAACGCATACACGCCGGAGTTAAACTCTCTGTTTTCCAAAAACTCTTTTTGAGTATACTTAAAATTTTTCTTTTTGTATTTGGTGGTGTAAGCTTTCTTCTTATCTAAATTTAGAATGTCCTTGTACTCAATAATCTCAATAACTTTTCCAGCATCTTTTGACCTTTGATCCCGAAAAGAACTCGGGACAGGCTCTTTCACATCTTTCTCTTTAACTCTAACAATTCTTCCGTAGTAATTACCTTCAATCTCTCCTTCATAAATTCCAGTAAGCACCATCATATCAGCGCCGGATTTTTCAAACTCTTGCTTAAAAAACAAAATTGTCTCTGCGTCTATTAATCCCATATCACCGGGAAAGACATAAACTGTTCCATCATAATTGCGGGGAACATTTTCTAATCCTACTTGAAGCGCGTGTCCCGTTCCATGTTGAACTTGTTGATACGCAAAAGAAAGATTTTTTTGTTTGCCTACAGATTTAATTACTTCATCGGCCTTAATCCCAACAACTAAAATTGTGTTTGCTTCCTCAACACCATTCTGCCAAGCGTTACAAACACGGTTAACAGTTGGTACTTCCCAAATCTTATGAAGCATCTTTGAAGTCTGCGATTTGATGCGTTTACCATGTCCGGCAGCTAAAACCACCGCTGTAGATTTATTTGATTCATTAAATGAATATGAATATTCTTTTACCAAATTGTGAAATTGTTGATGATATGCACCACTTTCCATTAATAATATCCTCTGTTCGTGTAAACAAAGGTAAGAATATTCGATAATATTTTAGAACTGTTGCAAAAAGATGTGGCTTTTAATTTATCGCTCAATTTTGTTATTTCGCTATGTAACAAATTAAAGGTTTTGCAATGCAGAAGGTATTTTTGTTTGCGGCTGTTTTAGTAAACTTTTATGCTCTTAATTCTATTCAAGCGCAGGACAAAGGATTTGGGCTTGGAGTAATTATTGGGGAGCCAACCGGGTTGAGCGCAAAATACTGGCTTGATAAAAATAAGGCACTTGATTTTGGTTTAGCATATTCATTCGTTCAGTCAGTGAATGCTCTTTCTATTCATTGCGATTATATTTACCACGATTATGATGTAATAAAAAGCAATTTAAGAATTCCGGTTTATTATGGTTTTGGCGCTCGTCTTCGAGTTGGAAACGATAACAAAAACGCTTTAGGCGCTAGAGCCGTTTTAGGAATACTTTATTTAGATGAGCAATATCCGTTTGATGTCTTTGCAGAGATAGCTCCGGTTTTTAATCTCTTCCCAAAAACTTCATTACAAGTTGATTTAGCAATTGGCGCACGATATTACTTTAGGTAATATAAATGGAACAGCATTCACAAGTTCAATTCCATTAAAACAATTATTTCTTTTACATCTAAGAACTCAATATAAAACCAGTTTAGAGTACTGGTTTTTATTTTTCTGTTTTTCTTACCATAATACTATTTTCGAATTAACATTTTCACGGAGACATCATGAATCGCCGTTTGCTTACCTTTAAATCATTGCAGCTAATAGTTATACTTTTTGTTTTTTCGTTCGTTCTTGGAATGTTTTCAACTTCTCCGGAAGAAGGAATGTACCCGATGAGTGAGATTGAGAAAGTTGATCTTCAAAAAGCCGGATTGAAATTGAGTACTAAAGAAGTTTATAATCCCGACGGAGTTAGCTTAGTTGATGCGCTTGTAAATCTTAGCGGTTGCACCGGTTCCTTCATTTCAGATCAGGGACTTATAATTACAAATCATCATTGTGCATATGGAGCTATCGCAAGAAGCAGTACAGTAGAAAAAAATTATTTGGACAATGGCTTTCACGCAAAAACCGCTGAAGAAGAAATTCCTTCACCAGGTTACACAGCTCGTATAATTGAATCTTATCAGGATGTTTCAGAACAAGTTTTAGAAGCAATCAAAAATATTACCGATCCTCTCGAACGAACTAAAGCTCTCACTGCCAAGACAAAAGCCATTGCAGATGCTGCAGCGAATGAAGCTGAATCAATAGTTGCTGATGTTTCCGAAATGTTTGCCGGAAAAACTTCTGTGTTATTCAAATACAGAATCATTCGCGATGTAAGATTAGTTTACGCTCCGCCGCAATCAATAGGCAACTTTGGCGGTGAGACTGATAACTGGGTTTGGCCACGCCACACCGGCGATTTTTCACTTATGCGAGCTTATGTTGCACCGGATGGTAAAGCTGTTGCTTACGCAAAAGAGAATGTTCCATTCAAACCAAAGAGGTTTTTGAAGATAAATCAAAATGGCGTTGAAGAAGGTGATTTCACTTTTATACTTGGTTACCCGGGAAGAACTTTCCGCCACCGCCCGGCCGAGTATATAAAATATCAACAAGACTATATGATGCCGTTTGTCGCAAACACATACCAGTACGCAATAAAAACGATGCAAGAACTTAGTGCTGGTGATAAAGCCAAAAAGCTTGCCTTTGCAAGCCGGATTAAAGGTTTAGCGAACACAATGAAAAACTATCAAGGTAAGTTGAAAGGATTGAAAAAGATAAATCTAGTTGCTCAAAAATTTGAAGAAGAGAAACTACTTCAGAAGTTTATTGAAGCAGATCCAAAATTAAAAGAGCAATACGGAGAAGTGTTTACGAGCATCCACCGTATCTACGATGAAATCAATTCGACTGCTACGGCTGATCTTTGGGTTAGACAAATTAATAGTTTTTCGCCAAGTCTTTCGTTAGCTGCTTTCGTTTTGAATTACACAGAAGAGATGCAAAAACCGGATGCAGATCGCCGAGCAGCATTTCAAGAAAAAAACTTGAAACAAACTATGGCTCAACTGCAAAATTTGAAAACCAATTACAATGCTGATTTCGAAAAAGCAATGCTTGCAAAAATGCTTCTCGATGCATCCAAGTTTAAGCAGTCTTCTCGAGTTGCTGCTGTTGATTATCTACTGGAAAGTAACGGCGTCAACCCCAAAGCAACATTTACAGAGTTTATTGATAAATATGTAACTTCTTCGAAAATAATGCAGAAAGAATATCTTGAATCACTTCTTACTAAGAGACCGGAAGAAATTCTTGGTTCCGGCGATCAGCTTTTTAGCTTTGCATCAAAAATTAAATTACAAAGCCAGTCAAGCGAGAAAACAACTCAGATTAATGAAGGTAAGCTTAACAAACTCTATGGTGAACTTGTTGATGTAAAAATTCTCTGGAAGAAAACAAACTTTATTCCGGATGCAAACAGTACCTTGCGATTAACCTATGGTTATGTGAAAGGCTACAATCCGGCAGATGCGGTTTACTACGAACCATTCACAAGCATTGATGGTGTGATCGAAAAAGGCAATACCGGTGAAGAAGATTTTGTTGTGCCGGATAAGCTGCGTACACTTTACGAGAAAAAAGATTTCGGCAAATATGTTAGCAGCAGAACAAAGAAGCTTCCAATCGCTCTACTGTATAATATGGATACAACCGGCGGCAATTCCGGAAGTCCCATTTTAGATGCATACGGAAATCTAATCGGCGTAAACTTTGACCGTGCTTACGAAGCTACAATCAATGATTTTGCATGGAATGAATCTTACAGCAGATCAATAGGCGTGGATATAAGATATGTATTGTGGGTGCTTGATAAATTTTCCGGTGCCGAAAATATCTTAAGAGAAATTGGTGTAAACTAATTGCAATTTAAAGATTGTTGGAAAATTACTTTTTGTGTCTTGGTGACTTTGTGGCAGCAAGTGTATTCATATTTTTTGCCACAAGGACACTAAGGCACAAATTTTGGGAAATCGGTTCTGAAACAGCCTTTGCTTAAAACTCTACAAAGAAGGCAAGCAACCCAACAAGAACCAAAATCACTCCGCTGATAAGTTTATCGTGATGCTCTAAAAAATGCCACTGAAGTTTTTTGACTCCCTTTGCGCCAAAGTAAACAAGAAAAACCATACCAAGCACTGTAATGAAAAAATAAACTAGAGAAACCACCGAGATTCCAAGCCACCCAAGCCGGCTAGCAGTGAAGTAATAGATTTCAATTTCCAAACATGGCGAAAAGAACATAGCAAGGCTTAGTGTGAAAACAATAGAACGTTTACTTCTTCTTTGAACAATTTTATCTACATCTATATGATGATGCTGGTGGGCGCTTTTAATTTTGCTGTGGCGGTATTCTAGAAAAAAATATATCAACCCTAGTAAGATTAAAATTGTTGGCGCGATATAGTGTGTAATGTAATGGTAAGATTCGGAAAGCTTGTACCCGATCATACCAACCAGAATACCAATTACAACCGTGCTAATTGTGTGCGAAATTGCAGTAATAGCCGTTATCGAAACGGTTTCCTTCTCACTCCACTTTTCCGTTTTGCTGATTGCAATTAGCGGCAGCCAATGACTGGGAATTGTTGCGTGAACCAAGCTAAGTAAGAGGCTTCCCAGAAATATTTGAATTATACCATCCATAAGACTTCTTTATTTATCTACTCAATAATAACAAAACAAATTCTTTTTATTGCTCTTGGCATTTATTTATCACAAATTAAAAAGGAAATATTCTCTCGGTTAATCTATGAGAAAAATGCAATGGTCCCCCGAATGTAAAACCGGTTTTGATGAAATAGATTCTCAACACCGGCTGCTCTTTGCAATTAGTAATGAGCTTCTGGATATTGAGAATCCGGTTAAGCAGCAGGACGAGGTCAAATATCTTCTTCACCATCTAATTGATTACGTTGACAAACATTTCAAAACTGAAGAAGAATACTTTTCTAAGCATTCATATCCCGGCATTAAAGATCACAAAGAACGCCATATAGACATTTCGAAACAAATCCGCCAGGTTGTAACAGAATCAAAAAATATGACTGAGTTAAAAGAACACCTTGATACGATGTTAGATCAATGGATTCGGGTTCATGTTTTGATAGAAGATAAAAAATTTTCCGTTTGGGCAATTTCGAAAGGAATAATTAAATAACATATTATCAGACATAACTATTATTTCTCTTTAGATGAATAAATTGATTTTTACACACGACTGTAATATAGGTATCGAAATAATCGACTCTCAGCATCAGCTTTTATTTGCTATAGCAAATAAATTATTCTCTATACAATACCCGCAAGAGCAGAACGACAAAGTACTCTTTCTTTTAGAACACCTTCTTAATAATATGACAATTCATTTCCGTACAGAAGAACAAATATTACTGAAATATGATTTCCCCGCTTATACAAAGCATAAACAAGAACATGCCGAAATTCTCTTGCAAATTCAAAAAGCCCTTCAGTGCTCTGATTGTATGTCAAAGTTACTTCAAAATTTGGATGTTCTACTCAATAAATGGATCAAAGATCACATCTTAACTGAAGATAAAGCATTTTCCAATTGGGCAAAATCAACAGGATTAATTAAAAAGAAATGAAATAAATAGCAGGTGAATCTATGGCTCGCCTTCTTATTCTAGGTGCCGGAATAGCCGGACAAACCGCAGCTCTTCACGCTCGCAACAAACTTAGCAGCAATCATGAAGTTGTTGTTGTCTCTCCCAACAGCAAATGGAACTGGATTCCTTCTAACATTTGGGTTGGAACCGGATATATGAAACCGGAACAAGTTACTTTTTCTCTTGCGCCGGTTTATGCAAAAAGTAACATTATATTTCATCAGGCAAAAGCAGTTAGTGTCCACCCAGCAGGTGATTCAAAATCTTCACTTTCCTTTGTTACCATTGAGTATACTTTGCCGGAAAAGTTGGGGCAGACAGAAAAAATCACTTATGATTATTTGATTAACGCTACCGGACCAAAATTAAATTTTGATGCAACAGTAGGTTTAGGACCAGATAAGAACAGTTTATCAGTTTGCACTTTTACTCACGCACATGATACTTCTAAGGCTCTTGCCGGAGTAATCGCCAAAATGAAAAAAGGTGAAAGACAGACATTGCTGATTGGAACCGGGCACGGAAACTGCACCTGTCAAGGCGCGGCTTTTGAATATTTGTTTAATGTTGAGTTTGAACTGCGGAGACAAAATGTTCGCGATAAAGCAAAAATCATTTGGATTTCCAACGAATTTGAACTTGGCGATTTTGGAATTGGCGGAATGTTTTTAAAGCGCGGCGGGTATGTAACCCACAGCCGAATATTTACGGAATCACTTTATACAGAACGTGGAATTGAATGGATTACTCAAGCACATGTTAAAGAAGTACTTCCAGGTAAAACCATTTACGAAAATCTTGATGGTGAAGAAGAAACTATCACTCATGATTTTGCTATGCTTCTTCCACCATTTAGCGGTGTTGGATTGAAAGCCTACAATAAAAATTCTGAAGACATTACTTCTCAGCTTTTCGCGCCAAACGGATTTATGTTAGTTGATGGTGATTACGCAAAGAAACCCTATGAAGAATGGATACCGGGCGACTGGCCGAAGACCTATCAATCTCCAAAGTACAAAAATATTTTTGCAGCCGGAATTGCTTTTGCGCCGCCACATGCCATATCCAAACCGATGACAAACCCTAACGGCATTCCAATATTCCCAACGCCGCCTAGAACAGGAATGCCAAGCGGAGTTATGGCACGGCAAATTGCATTTAATATTGCAGATATGATTGAAGGAAGAGAAGCCGAGCCAAAACGAAAAGCGTCTATGGCTAATATGGGCGCCGCTTGTATTGCAAGTGCGGGCGCCAATTTCCTAAAAGGCACGGCTGTTTCGATGACTATGTACCCAATCATTCCGGATTTTAAAAAGTATCCTGACACCGGCAGAGATTTGAATTATACTTCCGGTGAGATTGGTTTAGCCGGGCATTGGATTAAACATTTTCTGCATTACGCTTTTCTTTATAAAGCAAAAGCAAATCCGTTTTGGCGGATAGTTCCAGAATAAATTTTGGAGGAATTATGTCAGTTAGAAAGCCATTTGAACAAAGTTATTATCCGCCGGTGCCAACTAAACTAACAAAGTTATTCCGGACTAATTTAGTTTGGCAGTTTTTCCGTTTTTTAGTTCTGAATATTAGAATGTTACGGATGATTCGTAAGCATTAACAGACTTAACTTGCCTTTTGCTGACCACTCATATTTTACAGTGGGAATTGTTTGTAAAAAGATTTGTTTGGGTGTTTCATAATTCTCTTGTGCCCTTTGTGTCTATCAAAGAAACACATTGGGCACTAGAGAAAAATTTCACATACACTGAAAAATGTTTTTATAATTGATTTTCAAGGTACATTTCGTAGGAACCTAAGTCTAAGAATCCGTGACCGGAAAGATTGAACAGAATTGTTTTTGCTTCGCCGCTTTCTTTACATTTTAGCGCCTGCACAATTGCTTCTTTTACAGCGTGCGAACTTTCCGGCGCCGGAACCAAACCTTCTGTTTGAGCAAACAGCTGAGCCGCTTGGAAAACTTCAACTTGTTCATAAGCATTTGCTGTTATGAATCCGTGATGATAAAGATGTGAAATGGTTGGAGCCATTCCGTGGTAGCGCAAACCGCCGGCGTGAATCTTCGGAGGAATAAATTGATGACCAAGCGTGTACATTTTTAACAAAGGTGTCATGCCAGCTTCATCACCAAAATCATATTCGAACTTTCCTTGCGTTAGTGATGGACATGAAGCCGGTTCAACTGCAATCACTTCCATATTCTTATGTGTGCCAGCCAGCTTATCACGCAAGAACGGGAATGATAGTCCAGCAAAATTACTTCCGCCGCCGGCGCAACCAATTACAATATCCGGATACTCATCCACCATTTCCATTTGCTTTCTTGCTTCTTCACCAATTATTGTTTGATGAAGCATAACATGGTTTAGCACGCTGCCTAAACTGTAATTTGTATCATCGCGTTGAACCGCAACTTCAATAGCTTCACTAATAGCAATACCAAGTGAGCCTGGAGAATCGGGATCCTTTTCCAAAACATTTCTTCCGGCATTAGTAAGATTTGTCGGACTCGCATGAACTGTGGCTCCAAATAATTTCATAAAGGTTCTGCGATACGGTTTTTGATTGTAGCTTACTTTCACCATGAACACTTCACACTCCATTCCAAAATGTTTACACGCCATTGAGAGCGCACTTCCCCACTGTCCCGCTCCGGTTTCTGTTACAAGTTTTTTGATACCTGCTTTTTTATTGTAATAAGCTTGCGGGTAGGAAGTGTTGGTCTTGTGGCTTCCGGTTGGATTTGCGCCTTCATACTTGAAATAAATTTTCGCCGGCGTTCCCAAAGCGTTCTCTAGATTAGCAGCACGAACAAGCGGTGTTGGCCGGCTTATTCTATAGAGATCGCGAACTTCATCTGGAATTTCAATGAATCTTTCTTGAGAAACTTCTTGCATGATTAAATCCATTGGGAAGATTGCCGAAAGGTCTTGGGGTCCCGCCGGCTGCTTTGTTCCGGGATGTAATGGCGGCTCCATTGGTACCGGCATATCTGCCAAAATATTGTAATAATGCGTTGGCATTTGCTTTTGTTCGAGAAAAACGATTTTGTTGCTAGACATATGAACCTCTTTTAATTAATGATAAAATTCAGATAGAATGGTTCACGGCGGGCAATAAAAAAGCCGTGAACGGTTCTACCATCCACGGCTTTAATAAAAATATTTATAGCATTAGGATAGCAGAGATAGTTTTCTCCACCACCACCAATTATTTGCAATATTTTGACTTCTTAAATTCATGGCGCAAAGGTAATTTAGTTTTAGCTTCCCGTCAAGTGAAAATTCTTTTCCGAACAGATTTTTCTCTATTACAATTAGTCCATGCTTTTAACAGTTTGATTCACACCACATTTCCGTCTAACCGATGTTTGCTGTCACACCGTAAAAGCATGAATAGGGTATTTTTGTTTCGCGGTTTTGAGGAAAACCGATTTATAAACCAGCCGAGGGATTTATGATTTCAAAAAAGAATGTCTTGCGCATCTACGACGTGGTTTTTGTTCTAGCCATCATTGGCTTTTTCATAATGTCGTTTAAGTTTGTTCTCTCTTTAATTGTTCACGGTTACATCTAAAATTAATGTACCAACTGGTATAAGTCGCAGTCATACTAATACTTCATTTTTTATTGAAGAACAACCTTCCTCATTAGTTGTTTTTCCCTTTCAAAAAAGTAGTTACTTTTATTTACCGTATTTCCAACTTTGATTGGTATTGCCAAATGAGAATTAATTTGAATTCTTTAACTAAGACAGCCATCGGCATAATCATATTATTACTTCAAAGTATTACGGCACAGCAGAGTAACTTCAAGTTCGAGAGATTCACAATTAATAATGGCCTATCTAATAATTCTGT
>DAIEQT010000523.1 GCA_027347545.1 Ignavibacteria bacterium
ATCAATTTCCAAGAAATCTCTGTTAATGAATTCTACGCTTGGATAACTGAGCCTCAAGCCATCAATCACACGTTTGTCAATTTCAATTGCACTGTATTGCTTAACTGTTTTGGAAAGCTGAGAAGTTAACGCTCCTTGTCCCGGTCCAATTTCCACAACGTTGTCATCTTCAGTTGGTGCAAACTGGTTAACAATTTTCTGGATTGTGTTCTTATCAACAAGATAATTTTGCCCGAAACGCTTAAGCGGCCTCAGTTTTTCCACGTCTTTCCTATATTTTCTTTAGCAATATAACTTTTACGGTCTTAAATTATCAGCGTAATTTTATCCGGTTTATGATGACACTTTTTGAAATAATTTTTACCGCCGCGGTTTCGCTTTATTTTATTCAACTAATTGTTTTTTCGGTTGGTGCCGCAAAAAAATATCCAAAATTAAGAGACGAGGAACTACCGACTGCAACAGTCATAGTTGCGGCGAGAAACGAAGAAGACAAAATTCTTGATTGCATAACCTCGCTGAACTCTCTTGATTTTCCGGAAGGTAAGTTGGAAATCATTCTTGTGAATGATCATTCTACCGACAGGACAGGAGACATTATTTCTGAATACATTAAAGACAAACCGAAATTCAAATTGATTGTTCCGGAAAAAGCGATTGGCTCGCTCAAAGGGAAAACGAACGCGCTTGCTAACGCGATTAAAATTGCTGGCGGCGAAGTAATTCTAACCACAGATGCCGACTGCATTGTAAATCCTCTCTGGACAAAGACTTTGGTTTCATACTACAAGAAGGATGTAGCTTTTGTCGGCGGATTTACAACTCAAGAAGACAGTACAACGTTTGAGGGAATGCAAGCGATTGATTTTCTTTTTCTACTTACAGTTGCCGGCGGCGCGTTAAACTTAGGCAAACCGCTTGCAGCAATTGGAAACAATATGTCTTACCGCAAAAGTGTTTACGAAGAAATCGGCGGCTACGAAAGTATCCCTTTTTCGATAACGGAAGATTTGCGCTTGCTAATGGCAATTTATGATTTGAAAAAATACAAATGCATTTATCCGTTAGATTACGATTCGATGATTACATCCAAAACGTGCCCGGATATGCCGGCTCTTTTCTGGCAGAAAAAGCGCTGGGGCGTTGGCGGAGTTGATAGCGATTTAGTCGGTTACCTAATAATGGCTTGGGGCTATATCTCTAAAGCAGCAATGGTGTTAACTCCATTGTTTTTCTCGCTAACGGCTTTATATTTGTGCATCTTCAAAGTGGCTGTGGATTTTTTCTTTATCAAGCCGGTATTTAACCGTTTGCGCGTAAGAATGAAATTCACTCACTTCATTGCTTTTGAAATTTACTATATAATTTATGTTTTGATACTGCCGTTTATTGTACTGCCAAACAGAAAAGTAAAATGGAAAGGAAGAACTTTTTGAAATCGCAGCCGGTAAATAAATTTTTAGGAGGTCGGAGATGAAAAAAATATTCTGTTTGTTATTGCTTGTGTCATCTCTTCAATTTGCCCAGCAGATTGAATTTTTCCCGGGTCAGTTAAACGTTAAGCCGTTTGTAGCTAATGTGATAGAACCGAAGCTTGGCTTTATGTTCAAGACTAAGGGAAACGAACTTAGATTAGATATTGGTAATTCTGTTGATCTTGCCAAGCTTTATACAACCTCCGGCGATATTTCCGTTGGGGCTGATTTATTCACATGGACGCTACTACGCAAAGAGGATAATTTTCATTTCCCGGTTGATGCTGTAGATTATTTATTCGGCTTGAACTTCGGCTTCAAGAAATCTGTGCACGATTATTCTTTTGGCGCTCGCTTAAGACTAAGCCACATCAGCGCTCATTTTGTTGATGGACACTATGATAAAGATAAATCAGCGTGGCGTAACGGGCGAACACCGCGCGTTTATTCACGTGAGTTTATTGAGGTAATGCCCTTCTATCAATTTAAGCAGCTTAGAATGTACGCCGGCTTTACATATCTGTTCCATGTCGATCCGGAAGTTCAGCATCACGATTTTTATCAAGCGGGTTTTGATTACTACAGAAAGGATCTTTTTGGTCCCGACCTTTCCCCATACTTTGCTTACGACTTAAAACAAACCGGCGCAATTCGCAGTACACCAAACCATTCTTTTAACGCCGGGGTTAAGCTTGGCAAACCGCATGGAAGAGGAATTAGCTTATACTTTCAATACTATTCCGGATTCAGCATTCATGGTGAGTATTTTGACTTCAGAGAAAAATATGCCGGAATTGGCTTAAACTTGGATTTTTAGAATGCCTGAAACTTCCCAATCATCTTTTAGAAAGAGTTTGAATCTTAAGCTGAAGGAAAATCCCTTAATTAATCTGGGGCTATTCCTTGCTACTTTTGTTACAACAACAATTGCCGGAGTTTATTGGACTACAAATATTCAAGGTCCAATTGAATTTTATAACCTTGCTAATGGGTTGCCTTATGCAGTTTCAATTTTATTAATTCTCGGCGTTCACGAGTTTGGGCATTACTTTGCGGCTGTTGCTCATAAAGTAAAAGCAACTCTTCCTTACTTTATTCCATTTCCTCCGGTTAGCTTGCTAAGTTTTGGAACGATGGGCGCAGTTATCAAAACAAAGTCAATCATTCCAGATAACAAAGCAATGTTCGATATTGGCGCCGCTGGACCTATTGCCGGGTTTGTAGTTTGTCTTGCTGTACTGGCTTACGGTTTTACACATTTACCAACAATTGATTATCTGCTGGCAATTCATCCCGATTATTTTTCCCCTGAATATGGCAAGAATGCAATCAATTTTGCTTTTGGAGATTCTCTTCTTTTTATTTTAATGCGGGAATTGTTAACAAGTCCGGGACAGTTTGTGCCGCCAATGTCGGAGATTTATCACTATCCTTATTTATGTGCCGGCTGGTTTGGTTTGTTCGTTACTTCGATGAATCTAATTCCCGTTGGTCAGCTCGATGGCGGGCACATAATCTATTCTATGTTTGGAGGAAAGAAGCATGAAGCCATCGCAAGCGTTTCACTAATTGCGCTGATTTTTTTTGGTGCTATCGGCGTTGTAACTGTTTTCTTCGATCTAGGTTATTCGTTTGGATGGAGCGGCTGGATGTTTTGGGCGTTCATTCTGTATTTCATCATAAAAGTAAAGCACCCGCCGGTAATTTATTTTGAACAGCTTGGAACCGGCAGGATGACCTTAGGAGTGATGGCAATTATTATTTTCATACTTTCATTTACTCCAACTCCGTTTGTAGTTTCTTTTTAGAGTAGAAAATTAACCTTGCATATTAGAATCAACATACTTTAATTTTAGCCCAACAAAAGGAAGAGCTATAGAGAATTTGCTACTGTAATTAACTTGAAAACTAAAAGGCAGTTTCTCTATGAATATTTCTTTTTCACCTCTTAACAAACAATTCTGTGTTAAACCCAAAATGAAAAGACGATTAGCTTTCTTATCATTCGTTTCGCTTGCAGCAGCTTTCTCTGCTTGCGATAGTATTCCCGATGGAGTTGTGGACAACAAATTTGTTGATTACAAAGTTGTTAGACTGGAATCGCCATCGAGTTTCGTTTATTCAAATCCCGATTCACTTTTTACTGCTTCAGTCACAATCCAAAATATTGGAAGTGTAGATCAAGTTTGGCTTTCTGTAAAATCTGTTGACGGAACGAGTTATGTTACCAGGCAAGCATTCTTAGCTAAAGGAACAGCGACTCAGACTTCAACTACATATACTGTGAAAGTTCCGATGAGCAAAAAAGTTTCCAGCGGAAAATATCTTGTAGAGTTCTTTGTGAGTGAAAATATTCATCCTTCACCGTATAATGTATCGAAGGTTGGTGAGCAAGTTTTAGTTTACAACAACAACCAAACCAAATATGCGCCGGTGATTTCCAATCTCGTCCTTGTTGATAAGGTTAATCGGGATACTCCATTTACTTTCACTGTAACAGTTGATGATCAAAATGGACCTGGAGATATTGCGCAAGTTACCTTTAAGCTAACACGACCGGATGGAACTGTTGTGATTCCAAATCCAAATACCCCGAATATCAATTACTTCTTAATGGTTGATAACGGCGATGCAATTCTTGGTGACGCTAAAGCCGGTGACGGAATTTATTCTTTCAAAAATACTTTTGGTCCAACAGCTCAAACCGGGAACTGGCAATTTGAATTTCAAGCTAAAGATAAAAGCGGTGAAGTAAGCAATGTTATCAAACAAACTCTTGTGGTGAACTGATGGGACTAATAACGAAGATTAAGATTAAGAGCAAGAGCATGAATGAGATCAAGAGCATGAATGAGATCAAGAGCATGAACAAGATCAAGAACCTGCCTCGCGTTGCCGCAGCCGCAGGCAAGGCGGGCATGAGCAAGATTAAGAAGGAGATTCTTTTAGTGTTATTTGTTCTACTAAGCTTTGCTTCATATTTGAGCGCTCAGAGTATTCCATCTAATTATGGATTGGGAAACCGCCTGAGCAAAATTTCTGATAACACTCCGGCAAGCAATACTATTGACCGAATTCTCATTCAAGGAAAGAATAATATTTGGCTTGGCACATCACGCGGATTAAGCCGATCAACAGATAACGGAAGCAGCTGGACAAACTATTACGGCTCTAAGGATTTTGGAAACGAGAGCGTCTCAGCCGTTGGCGAAGGTTTAGGCGCTGTTTGGGCTGCAACCTGGCATTACATTGAAGATGCTAGCGGCAATCCAATTCCAAAGGGAACCGGTTTAAGATACACTCTTGATAACGGCGCAACATGGAAAGAGATTAAGCAGCCTGTAGATACAAACGCGGATACAATTACAACATACGGAAACAACAAATTGCGTACACTTCCAATTCCGGTTGGTGAAGGAAATTTTATTTACGATATAGCATTTACCAAAAACACAATTTGGATAGTTTCTTATTATGGCGGATTGCGTAAATCAACCGACATGGGCGCAACATGGCAGCGAGTTGTTCTTCCGCCGGATAATTTGGATGCAATCAAACCTACAGATGTTCTCAATTTTGAATTTTCTTCTTCAGCCGGAAAACTTGGTTACCAGAACAATTTAAATCACCGTGCTTTCTCAATTGTTGCTGCGGGTGATGATACACTTTATGTTGGAACGGCTAATGGAATTAATAAGACAACTAATGCAAATGCGCAATACCCAAGCTGGGTAAAGTTCAATCACACGAATCAGCAAAAACCGGTTAGTGGCAATTTTGTTCTTGCTCTTGATCGTGACGAAACTAATGGAACAATCTGGGCCGGAACTTGGAAAGCAGAAGGACAAACTGAATATTGGGGAGTTAGTTCTTCTGCAAGCGGCGGCAAAACCTGGGAAATATTTTTAGCTGATGAAAAAGTCCGCGACTTTGGATTTCGGTACTACACAAACGGTATTACAGATGTTTTTGCCGCTGCGGAAAGCGGACTCTACAGAAGTTCCAACAATGGAATGACTTGGATTGCAGCACCTAAGATAATTGACAGCGAATCAAAAGTTGAAGTTAAGGCTACTTTGTTTTTAAGTGTTGAGTGTAACGTTCTAAACTCCAACACAACAGAAATTTGGATTGGAACGAATGACGGTTTGGTGAAAGCGATAGAAACTCCAACGAGTTCTTGGTTTGAAAAGTGGAAAGTGTATTTTGCTTCCAGCGGAACTGTTACAACAAGCGAAAGTTTTGCATTCCCAAATCCTTTCAATCCCAAAACGTATTTGGTGCGTGTAAAATATAATTTAGCTAATGTATCGAGCGTTAGTTTAAGAATTTTCGACTTCGGAATGAACTTAGTGCGGACAGTTTTGCAGAATGCTTCCCGCGGGGCTAATCCGGAACAAATAGATTATTGGGATGGGAAAGATGACGCTGGCAAGATTGTTCCAAACGTAGTTTACTTTTACCGTTTGGATATTGGTGACGGCACACCGCTGTTTGGTAAAATTTTGGTAATGATGTGAGGCGCGCCATGGAAAAAATATTATTGATAATAGCACTCGTAACTTTTTC
>DAIEQT010000311.1 GCA_027347545.1 Ignavibacteria bacterium
TGCATATAAATTTTTCGAACATTCCGGCACACCAGAACTTGTTCTTGGATTACATTGAGGAATTTGACAATGTTGCAAGGTTTTACGGCAAAAATTTTAGAGATATAGAACAATATCTTCCCCATTTCCAGAAGCTGGCTGCGCAAGATAAACCGCACCGCGCTTTGCTTTCGGAAATTATCCAGACTCAGTATTACAATCAGAAGATTTCGAAGTTAACTCAACACAACATCGAACTTCTTGCTTCGCCGAATACAATTGCTGTTATTACAGGACAGCAATTAGGGCTTTTTGGCGGACCGCTTTATACATTCTACAAAACAATTACTGCTATTAAGCTTTGCAAATTTTTGAGTGAACAGTTTCCCGATTTTAATTTTGTACCGTTTTTTTGGCTTGAAGGAGATGACCACGATTTTGATGAAGTCCGCAACTTTTCAATACTTAGCAACGACAACTCTCTTTTGAATATCAAATACGAAGATGGTTTGGAAGAAGAGATTAACCGTGGTTCAATTGGCGGATTGAAGTTCAACGAGAACTTAAATACTGTTTTCGAAAGCATGAACACTTCACTCCGCGAAACAGAATTCAAAGCTTCTCTCGTTGATTTGCTCAAGTCAATCTATCAACCCGGAAAAACATTTTTAGAAGCCTTCCGTGAATTAATGATGAATTTCTTCGACGAATACGGATTGGTAATTTTCAATCCGCTGGATAGCAAGGCAAAGAGATTGTTAATTCCGGTATTTAAAAAAGCAATTGCAGAGTACGCTGAACAATCAACCGCATTGGTTGAAAGAAGCGCTGAACTGGAAGAAACTTATCACGCGCAAGTGAAAGTTAAACCCATCAATATGTTTTATGTTGATGAAAATGAGCGCTTACTGATTGAGCCGACAGATACCGGCGATCTTCGTTTGAAAGGTAAAAGAAAGAAATTTTCTTTTGAGGATTTACTAAACCAGATTGAGTTTACACCGGAGAAATTTAGTCCAAATGTTCTGCTGCGCCCAATCTGCCAGGATTATTTATTCTCAACCGGTTTTTATATTGGCGGACCGGGAGAAATTAGTTACTTCGCGCAGGTAAATCCGTTGTACGAAATTTTTGACATTGAAGAGCCATTTATCTACCCACGCTCCAGCGCAACTATTGTTGAGCAAGGTGTAAACCAAGTTCTCAGTAAGCATTCGTTTACTTACACAGATATTTTTAGTGAAGAAGAAGAACTGATACGCAGAATAGTAAAAGCTTCTTCTGAACTGAATCTGGATGCCCTCTTTGCTAAATCGAATGAGGAAGTAACGAAAATCTTGGTTGAGATTTCTGAAAAGCTCTCAATAGTGGATAAAACGCTTGGCGATCTTTCCGAAAAATCGAAACAGAAAATTGAGCAGACTTTAGATTATCTCAAGAGCAAATCTTCCGATGCCGAAAAACGGAAGTATGAGACCTCTATTCGGCAGATAACTAAAGTCCGCAATATTCTATTCCCTAACGGCAGTCTGCAAGAAAGAGAAATTAATTTCATCTACTTTGTGAATAAGTATGGCATGGACTTCATGAAATGGATGTACAACGAATTGGAGATCAACAAGTTCGAGCATCA
>DAIEQT010000011.1 GCA_027347545.1 Ignavibacteria bacterium
CAATATGTTTTCTCCTTTTGTAACTGTAGAGCTATTAATTGATAAGGGATTAACATTCGGCGCCGAATACAAACCCAAAGTGGATTTTTTCACTATGAAGAATGTTTTGGAAAAGAATCCGTTTGCAACTCTTGGATTGACCGACAATGTATTCATAAAATATTATAATGATTTGTCCGCCTCGCTGCGATATGAGTACCAAAAGATTTTTTCGGTAGCTTTTCTAGCTAACTTTTCCAAGATAGATAATTATTTATACTATGAAGATTTACTCAACATTGGCAAGTTTGATATTCAAACAGCGATCTGCGTCCAAATTTTTAAATCAAAATTGAATTTTTATTTGCAGCCGTCCCAATTCGGTTCTTTGTTTGCGGAGGCAATCATACAAGATGTTCGTGATATAAACAATCAACACATCCCTTACGAGCCAATTTTCATTTCTTCTTTTTCATATAACTATTCTTTCGACACAAATTTTGGTTTCGGTGTTAAATACAAAATTGCGCTTCAAGCTTATGCAGATTTGAAAAACACCCAGACGGTGAACGATTACGCTGATCTTTCTGCTTCTGTTTGGTATGAGCTGTTTGGCGGCTTAAAATTAACCGCGGACTTTCAAAACATCTTGAATAGAAGTAACTTTGCTTGGAAACAATACCAGGAAAAACCATTCGATTATTTATTTGGTTTTGAGTATCGTTGGTAAAAGAAAATAGAAATGAATCCAGCTGAATTATATAAACGGGTAGCCGAAGTGCTCGGCGTGTCTGCATCTCAAAAAGATCTCGCTTTTGAAGTGTTGACCAACTCTATTGCAGAAATTCTTACTGAAGGAATAACACTAAAAGTACCCCGTATTGGTTTTTTTCAGCTCAAGTTGGATAAGCAAAAAAGGAATTCTGTAAAGCAGTTAATGTTTTCTTCTTTGCCGGAAGACTTCGACCGTACCGAAAAAGTACTTTATCATACTTTCGATATAAATCCTAAATACAAAAACCCTTTCGAAATGGATTCCCAAGTTTTCAGCATTGGCGTTGGAAAACCATTATTGCCTCTGGATGATGAAGAAAGCGTGCACGATCCTGAAACCTCTTTTGCTATGCTGCGCAAATCAATTGAAGAAAGAGTAAAAGAAATTTTAGCTGAATCGGACCAGATTCCTAATTTCAATATTTGGGAAGATATATACTCTAATGATGATGTTGAGCTTAATCTGGATGCAGATAATTCCTCAAAGCTTCTTGATCCTACTAGTGATCTTAACTTCACTGAAAATATTAAACCGGTAGTGCCTGAGGTAGATAAACAACAGCAAGATTTTCTGAACTCACTTTTATATAGTGATAAACCGGAAGCCAGCGAAGAATTTTTTGCAGAAGAAAAAACCGAATTTAGTTCTGAGAGTGGGAATACTACCGAGCAGCAATTCTTTGAAGACGAACTTTACAAAATTGATGAAAGCGAATCCGCTCTTAATTTATCGGTTGCTGATTTGTTAGGCGAAACAGACTGGATGAAAAATGCTGATTTGTCTCTAATCCCAAATGAAGAGGTAAATAAAGAAATTGAAGAAAGTGAACCAACCCAAAATCTATCTGTAGATGATTTGCTTGACAAAATGGGCTGGATGCAGAAAGCTGATTCGCTCCAAAACAAGGAAGTTGAAAATAAAGAAGAAGAAACCGAATTAGCGCAAAATCTATCTGTTCTAGATCTGCTTAGCGATATGGACTGGAGACAAAAGGTTGATTCGCCGTTGACAGAGGATGAGGTTAAAAACGAAATAGCAGAAGAGCCTGAGCAAACCTTCCAAGAAGAACAAATTGATATTACTATACCTGATATTTTTTCTGATCAAGCTAAAATTGAAGTAACCGAGAGTCCGTCAGAATTGGAGGAAATTTCAAGCGAAATCTTTGGGGCTGAAATAGAAACCGAACATGTACAAGAAGCAAATGATGGCTTACCCGTTACAGATTCAATTGATAATAAAGTACTCAAAGATTTATTGAGTGATGAAGAAGAGAAAGAGAATGGCGAGATAACTATAGAACCCCCATCTTCCGGCAAAGAATTACTAATTAGCACCTATAATGAATCCTCTGATGTAAACAAAAATAGTTGGGCTATAGAAGAAGAAGACTTGAAAGGAATTATTAACGAAGAACTCCGGGAATATGATCACGAAAAGATTGCTGATGCTAACTCCCGTGTGCTAAATGATTTGCTTGAAGATGCGTTTCATAGAAAAGTTGAAATTGATTCTTCGGAAGAAATTGATGAAGAAATTTCTGCTGACGAAACTCAGGAAGAGCAAACCATAACGGGACGAATCGAATGGAGTTGGGGAGACGAATTAAAAGAAGAATTTGGAATTAGACCTGAAGAAGAAACGGAAATCATTCCTGGAAACCCGCTCTCGTTAATTTTTGAAGAAGAAGACTTTGTTGAGCCTACTGAGTTCGAGTTTGATATTGAAAAGACAAGGCAAGATTTGTTTTCCCGCCTTGCAAAAACTTTAGAAAAAGAAGTTACTTCGCTTCATGATAATTACAGCAGCTCTGTTGAAGAAGAATCCGGAGCCCAAAAGTTAACTTTGGAACCGCATGCTTATACCAAGACGAAAATCAAAGCTGTACCTCCAACTACAAGAATAAGTGAAGAGGTTCCGCCTGTTGCCGAATTCAAAGATGAAAAAGTATTTCTCGATTTTAAAACTCCACCGCCACGTTACGAATTTATTGAAGAACCGGAACCTTCCCGGATAGAAGAGGATTTTCACGAGCAGCATCTTCTTACTAAGCCGAAGAGAATGACAATTCTACTTGAACGAAATGAGCCCGAAGAAGCAGTCTCGAAAATTACCGGACTAAAAGAAGAAACTGTCTTAGAAGAACCAAAACCGAAGAAAAATATTTTCGGTAAACTATTTGCTTTTACGCTCGCTACTTTAGTTGTTATAACTGCTATCGCGCTTTACCTTTACTTTAAATCCGGATTGCCAAATCAAGAAATTGTTCAGCAAACATCAACTGAAAACCAAGCACAAAACATTAACAGCGCGGAGAATCCAAGGAATACAATATCTAGAGAATCACTTGGGCTTAATCCGGATGATTTTAGCGAATTCCCAACAACTGCAACTCCACCAACTCCAGTTAAAGAAGGTGGCAGTGTTGATGTTTCCAAAATACTAGGAAATACCGAAAGCCGGAATCAGCCAAAGAATGAAGAGATCTTGCGCGAGTCGCAGAAAGAAGACTTAGCACGTAAAGCTCAAACAGTGCAGAATAATAAACCATCTGCCGGCGAAACCCGTTTGACAGATATGGTTTTCTATGATGGAAAATCTTACAACTTCCAGATATCTTCTTGGAAAAATAAAATGCTGGCTCAAACAGAAGTGAACAGGCTGCGTGCTCAAGGCTTTAATGCGTTTTTAGTAGAAGCATATTTACCTGATAAAGGCGGCACCTGGTACAGAATTCGTATCGGCTCGTTTAAATCTGAACAAGAGGCTCTCGATTTTAAGAAGAAAAATAGTTTCTAATTATTTGCGGATAGAACATGAATCTGACTGAAATGCTATTAAAAAACGGGTTTATGATTTTACCCATCCTAATTTGTCTCGTCGCTTCAATTCTGTTAATTGTTGAAAAATACATCGTGCTGAAAAGGTCCAAAGTAAATGTCGCTTCATTTACTATTAAAATTAGGGGAATTCTTAAACGGAAAGAATTTGCCGAAGCAATAAACTATTGTACTGAAGAAAAATCTCCAGTAGCTAATATTCTTAAACGCGGATTAAGGAAGAACAAATTTGGCAGAAAGAGAATGATTGAAGCATTTGAAACCGCTTCTAAGTTAGAAATAATGAAGCTTGAAAAAGGATTGCCTACCCTGGCAACTTTTTCCAAACTAACGCCCTTACTGGGATTTCTTGGAACGATTATCAGCATAACGTTCGCATATTTCAAGCTGCAAGACCAGATGCCAAATCTTGACATGATAAATTTTAACAATGAAATTTATGGCGCACTCATTTCATCAGCGCTGGGAATTATTGCGGGAATTTTCTCGCTGATATTTTATAACCAGATAGTAGCTAAAGTAAAGAAAACTGTTTTTGAAATGGAGATGGTTGCTACCGAAATAATAGACGTGCTTGATGAATCTGTACCAAATTTTGCAGATACAGAAACTGATGTAAATGAATTTGACGAGGAAGAAACAGAGTGAAATTTGAAAGTTCGCTTCGTCCTCAAGCCGGAATAAGTTACGTATCTCTCGGAAGTGTTTTGTTGCTGTCGGTTTTCTTGTTTTTACTTGCTTCAAAAATTGCCGAACAATCTCAGATAATTCCAGCCGAAGTTAAGAAGGAAATTCCTGTACGGAAGAAAATTTCAGCACCTTCTGTAAAACAAACCGATATAGCACCTGAAGAAGAAAAACCGGTAGTGCAAGAATTGAAACAAAAAACGGAAGTAGTTAAGAACGAAAAGAAAACCGAAACAAGAAAAGCCGGCGGAAGGGAATTAGGATTTGATTTAGACTTTGGTTCAGAGGAGGCAAGAATAATTAAGAACTTTATTTTGCCAGAAGCAAAAAATGCCGGAAGCGGAAGAGTGATTCTTAAGTTTCGTTTTACAATTAGACCGGACGGCTCTGTTGCAAAAGTGTTTCCGATAATGAAAGGAAATCCCGACTTAGAACTAGAGGCAATGAATTTGCTTAGAAAGTGGCGGTTCGAAAAATTACCTAGAACTGACGACCAAGTTGATCAGAAAGTAGAAATTAGTTTTCGCCCTCAGTAGCCGGTTTTTCATCCGCGTAGTAAAACTTATAGAAGAAGTATTCTATAATCGCAAGAAGAGTTAAAGAAATCGTATCGGCATCAAACTGAATTCCGAAGCCTTTCGGTTCAATGAAAATTTTGACTACGGAAGTAGAGATTGACCATCCCACTGTAAACAAAATTACAACCAAAGCTAAATTGATAAATGCCGACGAGAGCGATTCGTCCTGCCATTTTTTTGTGAAAATGTAAGCTGTGAAAATCAAATGCCCGGCAAAAATCAATGCTGAAATCATGTTAAACTTCCGAAGATTTATTTTTACTGTTAATAATTTGCGCGCCTATCAATCCGCCAATTATTCCAAATACTGAATTGATGAAAAAGTTGTTGAATAAAATTGAGATTGTATAAATCCAGGAAAAGCCAGTTTCCATCAACTCTTTCCTCACTGTCTGGAAGATTGCCATCACTTCATTTTTGATTTCCGGACTTAACGGAAAACCCTCAACCATCCTTTGCATTTCAGGGAAGGTGATGATAATATCGTTCTGACGGGTAATAAATGTAATCATAATCTCGAAGAT
>DAIEQT010000328.1 GCA_027347545.1 Ignavibacteria bacterium
AAATTCACAAATTAAATGTTATTGCCGCAAAACATTTTGCAGAAAAAGGGCAAAGCATTTTTAATTTGATAGAGAAATTAGGTAAGCCCGTTATTGCCGCTGTAAATGGTTATGCTCTTGGCGGCGGCTGCGAGCTTGCCCTTGCATGTCATATACGTCTGGCAAGTGAAAACGCTAAGTTCGGTCAGCCGGAAGTTAATCTTGGAATTACACCCGGATACGGCGGGACGCAAAGATTAACCAGACTAATTAATTCCGGTCGTTCTGCAGAACTAATTTTAACAGGCGATGTAATTGACGCTAACGAAGCTTTAAGAATTGGTTTGGTTAACAAAGTTTATCCGGCAGCTGAACTACTTGAGCAAGCGACAAAATTAGCCGAAAAAATTTCTTCCAAAGCGCAAATTGCTGTTAGTATGGCTCTCCGTTCAATTGTTAGCTGCGATGAACTAGCAGAAACCGAAGGACAAAATCTTGAATCGGGAATGTTTGCTCTTTGCTGCGGAACGGAAGACTTCAAAGAGGGGACAAATGCTTTCTTAGAAAAGAGGAAGCCCCATTTTACAAATCAATAATTCTACGGGAAGTTTGTGGCTAATACGCAAAAGAAGCTGATAATATATTTGTTAATTATTGCCTTAACACTGCTGGTTGTAAATATCGCGGTTGATTTATTTAGGACGAAAGTAACCAAGCCAAACCAAAGTGAATTAACACGCGCTCAGATAGAAAATACATTTTGGAAAGTACTTGATGATTACGGCGTTGACGCTCCTTGGGTGAAGAAGAAAAAATTCCACGAAGAAAACGAAGATTCAATCACTGTTCAGTTTTTTGTTACTCTTCCGGCGGAAATTCCAATCCCTCTTATCATTAAAGACATAAACAATGTAATAGAAAAAGATATTACCGGATTTGTTTCTAAAGAAACGCAAATCTTCGGTGCTACTGAAATTAGAATCTACACAAACGAACTTCTCAAACTGAAAGCAACACTTACGCCCGATACAAAGCTTGTCCGTCAAAAGAATGAATACTCGTTTATTATATCGGATGCGTTTAACCTTAACGATAAGAAATTCAACTCATTTCTAAATGTCAATTATCCAATGGCAGCGGCAGTTGTTCCGGACCCGGACGCAATATTAAAAGCCGATTCCCTTCATCGCTTTTCCAAAGAATACATTCTTTTACTGAACGATGATATTGACGATTCGAAAATGAAACTCGTGCAAGAGTATCAGAAAGAGCTGCTGCGTAGTTCCATTAGAAATATTTTAGCATCGTTTGCCAAGGCAAAATATGTTGCTGTGGAAGAAAGAGGAAGTTTGTTTAACTCGCCCATCTATAATTTTGTACGTGATGAATTTAGAAAAAGGAAATTTGCACCAATTCCATTGAGTGAGTTTATCCGTCTGGAAACCGAAGACGAGCAAGAGTTGCTCTCTAAGTTTAAGTTTTATTCGGAAGACACAACCGTAGCACGCCGGAAAGTATTTTACTTAACGCTGGATAACTTTGAAAAGATTCTTCCTTACCTGGCTAAGTACAAGAAGCGGGGAAGTAAAATTGTGCCTGTATCAAAATCATATTTGAGTACAAAGCTTAGTAGAGGTTAGACTTCAACTAGGCTCTACTTATAGCGAGATTTGAATAAGTCATTATGGTATTGATTTACTTTTATAAACTTGTAACAGATAACTTTTCGGAAACCGAGAAAATGATTTTGATGAAATAAGTAGACTAGAACTGAGCCCAAATTTTCAGTATTAACCAACTATGATTTATAAAGGATAGTTCTATGAGTTCAAATGCAAGTAATCAGGTGAAAGTAAAAAAAAACAAAGAGTATTATCAACTTTCTCCCAAACCTTCTGAAAGAATGCTAAAAGATTATTATGAGAACATATATTTCCAGCAATTAAAAGGTTCGTATGAAAAATCATATTCAAAAGATGAATTACTTTATTTTCATAATAACAACAGTATAATTTCAACTTGCCTTAATAAGATATTCAATGAAGATATTAAGAATAAAAGTTTGCTAGATCTTGGTTCGGGTGAAGGTTGGACTCTAAAATATTTTCATAAGCGGGGTTGTAATGTTCTTGGTGTTGATTTCTCTTCTCATGGTATATCTAAATTTAATAAACCGATGTTGAAATACTTCATTGAGAGTGAAATATTAGAATTTATTGATAAGTGCATTGCTGAAGACAAAAAGTTTGACATCATTAACCTGACAAATGTAATTGAACATGTTTTATATCCAGAACAGTTGTTAGCTTCTATAAAAAGAATCATGAATCCAGATGGTGTAGTGATTGTTACTTTCCCCAATGATTTTTCTTCATTGCAAAACCTATTGTTGAAACGGGGGAAAATATCTAATGCATTCTGGGTTGTATCACCGGATCATATTTCATATTTCAATAAACTTTCTTTTTCGGAATTATCGGCAAGGCTAGGCTATAAACAACAATACTATTTAGCTGATTTTCCAATTGACTTATACTTGCTGAATGATAATTCAAATTACATTTTGGATAAAACAAAGGGTAAACAAGCGCATCTATCAAGACTCGAGTTTATAAACCTTATTTGCAAACATGATTTAATTAACGCCACAGAATTTTTACTTAGTCTTGGCAATCTTGGTTTTGGTAGAAATCTAACAGCCTTTTTGAAATCAAAATAATGATGGTTTGTATTTAGATTTATGAAAGTATGGAGCAACGCAAATAAGAAGGGAACGGTCTAGCTTGTCCACTGTTCTATACCTGAGACTGTTCTGAATGTAAAGACGCACCGAGTGCGTCTCAGTAGTTAAGCTTAAAAGCCGCATTCGATGCGGCTCTACAGTTTTAATTTTCTTTTGTTGTCGTTATCCTACAAAAGAAAGACATAAAGCGGATTGGTCACAGCCCAATCCCTACAAATAGATAAAAATTATTCTCTTGCTTCTAAATCAATCCTCTTTGAGTTTGGCGCAGAAATAAATCAAGGACACTTCTAAAAACTAACAAATATTATGCGGACTCTGCGTTTTCTTTGCGTTCTTTGCGTTAAATATTTAGAACCAACTGTTTTTAGAAGTTACAACAATAAAAAGGGTGGATTTCGTTCTAAAATTGCGACAAAAAAAACGAGTGAATATTTCTACACAAAATCAAACAAAACATAAATATGAAATGAAAAAAGAAAGGTTGAGGGTATTTCCCCGTCGTCATGGTCCTTCCATGACGAAAGAAGTTATAAAGATTTGGATGGTCTTACTATTAACAAAGAAGAAATGTTAAGAAGTAACAGTCGCAGAGTGGTCCTTGACAGCAAAGTGCTTACAAAATAGGCTTTCCTTCGTGGGTTAATTCAACAGCATCAACACCAAGCTCATCTTTTAATTGCTTAACAATGCTCTCTTTTTCGCCGCAGATTACTACAAACATTTCTTCCGGAAAAATATTTTCCAAGGCAGCTTGCCGGATTTCTTCATGTGTAACAGAATGGAGTTTCTCTTCGTACACTTTCAATTCATCAAGCGGAAGGGAATGAACCACGAGAGATTCAATGTTCTTTGCGATTTGGGAGAACGTTTCAAAACGGGATGGATATTGTTTGATGAGATATGATTTAGCAAACTCAATTTCCTTTTCGGTAATGTCCGCGCGAATTCCATTCAACTCTTTGAAAATTTCTTTTACAGATGCGGCTGTGTTCTGTAAATTAACCGCTGTTTGTACTTCAAACAATCCGGCATTTTCGTAATAATTAAAACCGGAATTGGCGCCGTATGTAAAACCTTTGTTTTCGCGTAAGTTCAAATTGATACGGCTGGAAAACTGTCCGCCAAGTATTGTATTCATAATTCGCGTAGCGTAAAAGTCCGGTGCGTTTCTTTTCTTGGAAATATGACCAATTCTGATTTCGCTCTGCGCTGATTCTTTTTTATCAACAATATAATATTTGGTTTGCGTCCGCTGCGGATACCCAAATGTAAGTTCCGATGTAGAACTATTTTCCCAAGAACCAATTTGCTTGTTTAGTGTTTTGCGAAGCTCTTCCGAATCCAGATTTCCCGTAATAAAAAACTTTGTACCATTTCCGCTAAATCTATTCCGGTAGAAATTTCTAACATCTTTGTTAGTAATTTGGTTTACAGTTTCCGCTAAACCAATTTCCGGAAATTCATAGTAAGTATTCTTGAAAACCAACTTTTCGAGTACAGATGAAGCTATGTATCCGGCTTCGTCTTGTAGCTGCAGCAATTTGTCTTGTACTTTTTTCTTCTCTCTATCAAAATCTGGCTGCTCAAATCTTGGTTTTGTTAAAACGCTTCCTAAAAGATAGAGCGAGTGCTTAAAGTTTTCTGCCAGTGTAAGTAATGAGAAACCTATGTTATCTTGATTTGCTGAGACATGAAACATAGAGCCGAGTTTTTCAAATTCGTTGCTTAACTGAAGCGAGTTAAATTCACCGGCTCCTTCATCAATCAAAAGTGAAGTTAAGTAAGCAGTACCAAGTTTACCGGGCGCATCAAATTTACTTCCGGCTGATGTTACAGCGGATAAATAAACAATAGGAAGATTATTCTTGTGAGTAAAGTAAATCTCAATTCCGTTTTCGAGCGAAAACTTTTCTGTCTGCGGAATTTGGAACAAAGCCTTGCTAGCCGCCAAAGGCGCCGATGATCTATCAATCATTCTCTTTTGTATTTGGGATTATGTGTAATTCTACAAATGGATTTAATAAATATTTTTTTGCTGTGTTTATTACTTCTTCAGCGGTAACACTTTCGTAGCGCGCAAGATCGGAA
>DAIEQT010000329.1 GCA_027347545.1 Ignavibacteria bacterium
TCGCCGCCGGTAATTCTAACTTTCGAAATTCCCATTTCGACAGCAATTTTTGTAAACTCACCTATCTCTTCAAAAGAAAGAACGGAAGAGTGGTCAATCAATTTGATTCCCTCTTCCGGCATACAATAAACACACCGCAAGTTGCAGCGGTCGGTAACGCTGATGCGCAGATAATTTATCGTGCGGTCAAATCTGTCTAACATCTACTACCGTTCCTTTCTTAATTTCACCAACTCCAATTGGAACTGAAATTATTCCATCGGCAAAAGCTAGTGCGCTTATATGAGCCGAGCCGTGATATTCAATCGCTTCAACTTTTCCTTCCGAATTTATTCTTACCGGAATACGCGCTAAGCGTTCAGTCCTTTTGCGTTTGAAATCAAATCCCATTTCAAGAGAGAGAGTTTTATAATATTTTTTAAGTCCCATCAATCCGGCAAGGAATTCTTTAACGAAGAACTCAAATACGATAAATGATGAAACCGGATTGCCCGGCATTCCGAACACAAAAGTGTTTTCAGATTTCCCAAATACAGTCGGCTTGCCGGGTTGAACCGCAACTTTCTCAAAAAGTAATTCGAAACCGGTTTTCTTTAATATTGCCGGGACAAGATCAAACTCACCCATTGAAACACCACCCGTCAGCAAAATCAAATCGCATTCTTGTTTCGCCTTAATAATTGCGGCGGAGATTTCTTCTTCAGTGTCTTTCACAATTCCATAGTATTTTGCGTTGCAGCCAAATCCTTCGCATTGAGCAATCAATTGATACGCATTTGTGTTTCTTATTTGCGATTGCTGCGGAATGTTTGCCGGTTCAACAATTTCATCGCCGGTAGTTATTATTCCAATTTTGGGTTTGATACTTACAAGAGGCTCTACACATCCGGTGAGGGCAAGAGAAGCAATTTCTTTTTCGGTAATTCTTGTTCCGGCAGAAATTAGTTTTTGTCCAACAACAACATCCTCCGCTTTATAGCAAATGTTATCTGCTGCTTTATCTTTTTTGAACTTGATTCTGTTACCAGAAATTTCCGCAACTTCTTCAACAACAATTACACAATTAGCGCCTTTAGGAATCATTGCGCCGGTCATAATTTTTGCGCACAGATTTTTCCCGATTTCAAATCGCGGCTTATAACCGGCTTGAATTGTTTCTACTACTTCAAGTTCGTTCGCAATATCTTCTCTTCTGCAAGCGTAGCCATCCATTGCTGATTTATCAAACGGTGGCATGTTCATATCAGATAGAACATCTTCCCGTAAAACGCTGTTCAAACTTTTCATCATCTCGACTCTTTCTGCTGCAAGCAGACGAGTATTTGCTTTTACTGTTTCGAGAGCTTGTTCGTATGTAATCATTGAACTACCTTTCATTTCACATTAAGCATTTCAATTTTTTCTACTGAGCGAACGTTTCTATCCACAAAAAAATCGGGTGTGGCAAACAAGTTATACTTTCCTTCTTCGAGCGAATCGTTTTTCTCAATCAACAGAAAATCGTTCATGTCGTTTCGGTTGATAATCTCGCTTAAACTATATGTAACTCTATATCCATCTTTTGCGGAAACACAAAGCACGGTTGATGCTATTTCCTTTTCATCAATCGTAATATAATTTTTCAGAACATCTTTAAAAACAAATCCTTCAACTTCATCAGCTCCTTTCCAGCCCATTCCATGTCCGTAACCAAGCCCGCGGAATTTTCTCTTTTCAATTCCGGCAATATCTTTAACAACAACATTTCCACCCGGACTCGTAACAGTAAACTCTGGAGTATAAATTTCTTTTATTCTCTCTTTAGAATATATCCCGGCGAAGGACTTAACTGTAATTTTTGTTGGATTGCTGATACTGCGAAAGTTAAATGCATCGTTGCCGTTAACCAAAACCGGTGCTTCCGGCGCTGTCCATTTCATTTTCATCTTCGATGGATTAATAGCGCGAACCGATTTTGTGATTACAGTTCTAAAATTATCTTTAGCGTAGAATAATTCACCCCAGCTAAACACAGCCTTTTCACCCTTGTCGTTTTCTACTATCACATACAAATCCACTGCCGGTTTAAATTCACTTTCGTTGGCTTTCTTAACTCTCTTCCGGTTTACAATATCGAACAAGGAATAACCACAATAAAAATAGGATCCGATAAATTTGTTTTTATCTTTTCCATAAGAAACATTTTTTGCCGGAAAACTATTTATAGGAAGCAGCGTAAAATCAACTGTCCCCGGATTTTCAACTTCTCCTTCTACCAAAATGCTCTTCAGCGAATATTCTTTTACTTCCGAGTCATCAAAAAAACTTGGCGAAGATTCATTTTTATCTTGAGCAAACGCCGTTATGAACACAAACAGCGACGCAACTAATAACTTTTTCATTTCAAACTCCCATTTACAGTTCAACAGAAATACCGCCGGTAATCATTCTGCCGATCGAAATTCTATCGTAAGTTGTTAGGGTTTGCACGTCAAACAGGTTCTGGACTTCCAAAGAAATGTTAATCATGTTAAACAGCTTTTTCCAGAGTTTAGCATCT
>DAIEQT010000350.1 GCA_027347545.1 Ignavibacteria bacterium
ACTCAACAACCTTTTCATTCTATTCTCAAATTTGTTTGCGATAATTACAGTGAAAAGAAAACCGCAGAGACGCAAAGACACGAAGTTTACTTATCCCTCTGCGGCTTAGCGTCTTTGCGGTAATATTTTCTTAAAAGCTAAAATCGAACAGAATTCCGCCGTAGAAATTCCATTCCTTGCCATACTTGATTACTTCGCCGCGGACGGTTTTGCTGAACTCATCAAACGCATAAGCCGCGTTGAAGAATAAACTTGTTGGGAAGAGATAAAACGAATTAAGTTTTATTCTAAGCTCGCCGCCAATTCCCTTTTTGAAATCCTTCATTTGCGGGAACTTGCCCGTCCATGCGTTTCCATAATCAGCATAAACCGAGAAATAAACTTTATCTAAGTATAAGTGTCCGAAACGAGCATCAATGTTTTTGAAGAGAGGAAATCTATAAGTAAGATTAAGCCAGCCGAGTTCGTTTCCGCTAACCGAATAGAAGGGATAACTCTTCATTCCAATTAAACCGCCAAGATAGAAGTCGAAGAAATCCGGAACAGCCGGACCGAAAATTGTTCCGCCGCGGAATTGCGCGCTGATTGTTTGATCACCGCCGAGATGAAAATACTCTTTCCAATTCAATTCCAATTTCGGAAACTTGAAATCATTGTAGAGCGGCTTTAGAATTCCATCAACAACTGTATAATTGTTTTCGTTGTTGAAGCGGTTGAGCTCATAATCAAATTTCAGCTCAACTTTCCTTCCAACCGGATTTATATCGGAATCAATAGTAGGAACAATTGATTCGTGCGTAATCTTTAACTGGAATCCCCTGCCGATGTAATACTTATCGCTTGAAGCCGGATAAAGCAAGTTGCCGCTTTCGGGAAGAATGAAACTTCCTAACTCAGAAGAATACTGACTGAAAATAAATCTCCCTTCCAGCATCGTTCCTTCAGCAAAGATTTTATGCTTGGCTACAATATCAAACTCGAATAAACTGTAGAAAACTTCTGCCGGGACTTTATAATCAACTCTCGGCGGAATAAATGTGGAATCAATTCCAAAGTCCAAATCAATATTGGTTCCTCGGCTAACACTGTAAAGCTCAAAGCCGATTTCCGGTTTCAATCCCAAACTATATAGAAGCGGAAGTTTATCGCGATAATCAAACTGCAAGAATAAATCGCGCTCAAGTTTTCTATTGATTGAGGCGCTTCCGAAGATTGAATAGCGGTTTAGAATATCACTTGAAGCAATATAGATGCCCGGCTTAATTCTATCCAAAACGGAATTGAATGTGCTGTAATTATCGTAACGGATAAATGGAAGAATGCTTAGCTTAGAAAAGAAACCGGAATATTTTTCCGGAGTGTAGTCGGGCGTTTTTGTGTCATCGTAATTTCTGAGCTTTGCAATATCAAACTTGTTTATATCACCGTTTGGTTTATCACCTTCAAGCGGCGGATTGTTAATCCAAACATATTTTTTTGTTGGGTCAACTTTAGCTTGATCATCTTTGCCAATTACAAAAATTTTATAACCGGTTGCTGTGTAACCGGCATAAGCAATTTCATTTTTATCATTTACTGCCGGCATAAACGCACCGCCGGTTACATTTGTTAATTGCTTCTTTTCTTTTGTAGCCAGATCTAAAGAATAAATATTGAAGATGCCGCTTTCATCGCTGGAGTAATAAAGCTTTCCATCTTTTGTTTGAAACGGATTTCTTTCATCAGCAGCAGAAGTTGTTACTAACTCATAGCCGGAACCATCTACATTAATTCTAGCAACATCTCTATTTTCTTTCACCGAGAAATCAAAAAATATTTGCGAATCGTCCGCAGAAAATTTAGGATTGAATACTTGTTCGCCTTGTTCAAAAAAAGTAAGCCGCTTAAAATTCTTTCCATCTATATCAACTGTTCCAAGATTAACAGTTCCATCGTGCTGATAGATGAAAGCGATTTTCTTCCCATCGTGAGAAACGTTTGGATTGTTAGCTCGCAAACCATGTGTTAATCTTGTTTCTTTCCCGGCATCTAAATCATATACATACAAATCGTGTATGTTCACCCACTTTGGATTATCATCACTCAATTCTGCATAAACAATTTTGTTAGTTCCCGGAATGAAGGAAGAAGTGGAACGAACTTTGGACTTCACCAACTTTTCTTTCTTCGTCGCAAAATCATATAGATACAACGAAGAGAGACTCATGTAATCGTTTGACTTGTTGGAAATGTAAAGAAGCTTTGTTCCATCGGAAGAATAAGTTGGATGGAAATTCCCAAAACCTTCCGAAGCGATTATTCCTCCGGTAATTTTGTTAGCGAGAACATCTGCGCTTCTCTTTTTGTAATCACTCTTTAAATAACTACTCCACTCGTTATAAATTTCATCACCATCTTTACCGAGTACATCTTCAAAAGCCGCGTCAATTGTAAAGTTGGTTAGCTTGCCAAGTTTATGAGTTACTTCGCGCAATTTATCTTCGCCATACTTTTGAGAAATGTAGCGAGTGAGCGCAAAGCCGGAATTGTAAACCGATTCGTTACCCAAACTTGTTTTCTCAAATACTCCCATCTGATTCCAAGTAAGCAGTTTATTTTCGAGAGCGTAACTGCGCAGAATCATATCGCGGTGAGTGTCCCAATTATCATAATTAAATTCTTTACGCATATACTGCGCTGTTCCTTCCGCAAACCATGATGGAACATTTATTCCGGGAATTGGATACGATGCAATAAAGTTTGGGAAGCCGTAAAGAATATCGGGACGGCGTTTGTCTTCATAATTCAAAAACTGCAAATAGAAAACCGGAAGTGTGCGGGAAAGCTTCAGTCCCGATTGTATCTGCACCATGTGAGTAAATTCATGCGAGATTACATTGCGCAGCCAGTTATGTGTTCCGCGCAAATCGAAATCGAGTGATGATGCCCAGATCTCAATCTTATTGTCAAAGAAATAAGTTGCACCGTTCGAGTAATCATCAATGTCTTTAATAATATAATCAACAGTTTCCGGTTCATACTGATAAAGTGATGTGATCGGCTCCCAAACTTCATCTGCAATTTTGGCAACAACTTTAGCTGTGCGTTCGGCTTCTTCATGATAATGAACGCGAACATGCTTGCCTTTTATTGTTAGCCATGTATAATCCGGATTGTATTCATTGTATTGCGCTAAGAGCGGAGACAATGAGAGAAGGAATATTAAAATTATTTTTCGCATGGATTATTTGATCACCGCAATCTTTATAATTTTGTTTGCTGATTTGCCGCTTGAACTTACCACTTCCAGATTGGCATAATAAACACCGCTCTGAACTTTACCTATCTGCCATTCAATTTCGTTATCCATACCGCCCGTTGCATTGCCGGTTAACGTAGTTACAAGTTCTCCGGAAAGATCAAAAATCTTTACAGTTGCCGTTGAGTTTTCAGCGACGTAATAACGAATCTTTGTAGAACTGCCGTAAACCGGATTAGGCCAGTTGTACGCTTTGGTTGTTGGGAAAAAATCGGTACTAGGAGTAAAAGTATTTGTTAACTCTAAATAAGCATTTCCTGATGAGTTTCCATTCTCTGCCGCCCAGCTTACTTTTCCTTGAATTGGAGAAAGTTGCCAAGCGCTTAAGTGCCCATTGTAATCAACAACGCCAAGGAGCGGTTTATAAGTTGGCAAAGGTCCCATTGTTGGAAGTTCTTCGCTAAACAATACCGGGCTAGCAGCCGGATAGATTCCGTTTTTTAAAGGATAACCGCTTAATGCTTTTCCGGTAGCCGGATTAAACGCATAAAGCTCGCCGCCATTTGTTATAGCCAGTATTTCTTGAATTC
>DAIEQT010000354.1 GCA_027347545.1 Ignavibacteria bacterium
TTATTCAATACGCAAAATTGTTTTTTGGCTGAAGAAAGCTGTAACCGTAGCCGAGAACGAACAGCAGAAGAAATGCTTTGAGCTTTTGATTGAGTATTATGAAACCGGTGACTTAAAAAAGTGGGATGAGTACAATATCGAATGGGTGAAAGATACTAGCTCTGTAGTTGATTTCGTAAACGGTTTCGTTGAAACATATAACGACCCGCTTGGATTCCGCGCAACTTATGAATCAATCGTTTCGATTAAAGATAACGAAGCTACAAAGCGGATTGAAGCAATCAGCAAAAATGCAAAATGGTTTGAAGATAATTCTCCAATTGCAAAGGAACACAAGAAGCCGGATGTAAAAGGAATTTCCGCAAAAGTTATTACAGCGGTTGTAGAAGCCGGCGATGCGGCTCCTTCTACTCCAATTGGAATTAATCTGCCCAACGCTAACTGGATTAGGAAAGTGCACGGCTCAAAGTCTGTTAATCTTGGTAACATTGTTCACTCTTACAACAAGGTTGCAGAGACAAGCGGAGTGCTTCAAGAGTTTGCTTATTCAAAAGAAGAAGTTGAGCTTGAAAAGAAACATGGTGTGCTCGCAGATGATTTGCACACAGACATGCACGAAGTAATCGGTCATGCTTCCGGACAAGTGAATCCCGGGGTTGGAGAGCCGCACCAAACATTAAAGAATTATTATTCCACACTTGAAGAAGCCCGTGCAGATTTGGTTGCGCTCTATTTCTTGTACGATCAAAAATTGGTTGATCTTGGCGTAATGGAATCGCTCGATTGTGGAAAAGTTGCTTACAATGATTACATCCGCAACGGATTGTTGGTTCAGCTTGCACGAGTTCAACCTGGCGAAAATATTGAAGAAGCACACATGCGCAACCGCCAGTTAATTTCCAAATGGGCTCTTGAAATGGGCTCGAAAGAAAATGTAATTGAGAAGAAAGTAAAAGATGGCAAGACTTTCTTTGTGATTAATGATTACGCGAAGTTGAAAAACCTATTTGGTCAGCTTCTGAAGGAAATACAAAGAATAAAATCTGAAGGCGATTATGAAGCCGGAAAGAATTTGGTTGAGAACTACGGCGTAAAAGTTGATCTTGAACTTCACAAGGAAATTTTGGAGAGATACAAAAAGCTAAACATAGCTCCTTATGCCGGATTCATTCAGCCAAAGCTTGTTCCGGTTATGGAAGGAAAGAAAATTATTGATGTGAAGATTGAGTACCCGGAAGATTTTACGAAGCAGATGCTTGAATATGGTAAAGAGTTTAATTTGTTGACAACTTATAATTAATTGATTCTGCCATTCTGAGCGTAGCGAAGAATCTCAGCATAGAGATGTTTCGCTGCGCTCAACATGACAGTACTAAATTAGTTCAGCCCGCACATTCCGTTAGCGCAACCACCACCGTAAGAAGGAACACCGCAGCTTCCGTCGCTACAAGAAGAACCGCCTTCAAAACCGCCGGAAGACATTGAAGCACTGAATGATGAGAGCAGTTTCTTGGAGTTTTTAGATTGGCAATCCGGGCAAATTACTTCTTCCATGTTTGCGCTTGATTTGTGCAGAACATCGAACTTTTTTCCACAGTCGTTACACTTGTATTCAAAGATTGGCATTGTTACCTCTGAGTTTATTATTAAATCTATTTAGAAATTTGTGTTGTTATTGTTCCGATGTTTTCAATTTCGCCAAAGAGTTTATCTCCGGGAACAACTCTTCCAACGCCTTCCGGGGTTCCGGTGAAAATTAAATCACCTTTCTCTAAAGTCATTCGCGAAGAAATATGCTTTACGCATTGAGCGGCATTAAAAATCATATTTGAGATTGATGTGTTTTGCTTAACAGCATCATTCACTAAAAGAGAAATCCTTTCACCACCGTTAAGCTGGTAATCTTTCTTAAGAACCACTTCTCCAAGAACCGCGGCAGTATCAAAACATTTTGCAAGTGTCCAAGGATCACCTTTCTCCTTGAACTTGAACTGCAAATCACGCAGAGTCATA
The DNA here is from genome assembly GCA_027347545.1 of Ignavibacteria bacterium. Taxonomy (GTDB): domain Bacteria; phylum Bacteroidota; class Ignavibacteria; order Ignavibacteriales; family Melioribacteraceae; genus Stygiobacter. The sequence continues at coordinate 2,014 of DAIEQT010000354.1, forward strand.
TCAAGTCCAATTGTATAGCCGTAAATAGCTTTCTCTGCTTGCTCATCAGTTCCGTTTTTAATATTCTCACCAATGTAGAGAACAAGTTCAACTTCGTGATGCAAATTTTCCGAGTAAGGTGGATGAATCACAGTATCGCCGGAGAAAATAACATTGGAAGCCGGTTTAAGAAATATTATTGGAAACTCAGTGGAAGCTTCGCCGCCTAGTTCTTTTGCATGAGCAGCATAATTACGCCCAACGCAAACTAATTTTCCAATTGGTACTTTCTCGTCACTGTTTTTGAATTTTAGATATTTCATGGTACCTCGTTAGATGAAAAAATTCTTAAAAAGATTCGTGCTGGATACTCGATACTAGATTCTGGATAAATACAAAAGCTAGTATCTAGAATCGAGTATCCAGCATCCAGCATCAAGTTTTCTGTTCCTTTTTCTTTGCCGCCGGAAATAGAATATTATTAAGTATAAGCCGGTAGCCGGGCGAATTTTTGAATAAAGCCAAATCTGTTTGCGGGTCGCCGACGGCGTGCTGATAATCTTCCGGATCGTGTCCGCCATAAAAAGTAAATGTACCTCTACCAAAATTTCCGTGAATGTATTTTACTTGATCTGTTCCAGCGCGCTCGCCGAGAATAATCACAGAGTTCTTAATCACTTTGCGCCGGAACATCGAAGTCTGTCCCATAAATCCGTGAATTACATTAGCGTGATTTTGAGTAAGCATTGTGGGCACCGGATCATACTTGGCGGAGAAATCAAACAGTGTAAAAAAGTCATTTTGCTCAGGACCAATTTCGAGAGGCGCTATATCAATATCGCTATATTCGTAAACCAAAGGATTCATCTCGATCTTAAAATTTTCAAAAGCGAATGTTTGAGTGAAATCAACTTTGTCTTGCGCGTTTAAATCCGGCGGATCGCCATCATACATTCTATCGGCAATATCAACATTTTGAGTTGCGAGAGAAATATCATAAGAATCAGTCGCCGAACACATCGCACACAAAAAACCGCCTTGCCCAACGTAGCTTTTCATTGTAGCAACAACAGCTTTTTCCATATCGGAAACTTTTTTGAAGCCCAGCTTCTTTGCTTCCTTTTCGTAAACCATTTGCTGCTCAACATACCAGGAAGCTTCGTTGAAAGAGGCGTAAAACTTTCCGTACTGTCCCGTAAAATCTTCGTGATGAAGATGTAGCCAATCATATTTTTCTAAATCGCCACGCAAGATTTCTTCAATCCAGATTTTATCATACTTCACTTCGGCGTAATCGAGAGCAAGTGTTACAGCATCATCCCATGGTTTGAAATTGGGCGGAACATACACGGCAATGTTCGGGGCTTTTTCCAATCGTACAACATCCATATTCTGTTCTTCACTTTGAACCAAAGCATAAATCTGAACAACTTCTTGTTGTGAAAGAGGCTGAAACGAAACTCCCTTAACACGGCATTTTAGTGCAAGCGCATTAGAGTAGTCAAGCATAAACGAGCCGCCTCGGTAATTTAGAAGCCAATCCGCCGTTGAGCCGCTCTGCAAAGCGTTAAAAGTAATTCCGTAGGCCTTTAAGTGGTCGGTCTGTTGCAAATCCATGTAAATTAAAATTTTGGATTGCGCCAAAACTAAACCGGAAATCAGAACTAATATTGTCAGAAGCTTTTTCATATTTCTTTTTGTACAAGTAAAATTGAGCCGGGCTTCGAAATTTTCGAACCAAAACCGTATTTTGAATTCAATAATAATCTAAATCTATTATGCGTTCAAAAAAGAAATTTACTACTTGCCCAAATTGTGAAAACAAACTAACTGCGGATGATCATTTTTGTTCTCATTGCGGGCAGCCCAACCATGATATTAAAATTCCGTTTGGTCATTTAGTTGAAGAGGGAATAGAATCTTTTCTTCACATTGATAGAAAAGCCCTCGGAACATTAAAACTACTGGTCGCTTCGCCCGGCAAACTAAGCAAAGAATTTAACGAAGGAAGAAGAATAAAATTTATTCCTCCGATACGGCTTTATGTAATAATTAGCCTTCTGTTTTTCTTCTTGCTCAATTTTAATGCGCCACATAAACTATCGCATGACAAAACTAACAAAGATGGACTCACAATTTCATATTCCGGCATTAATACACATGAGCTGGCGGGGCTAACAAAAATACAAACCGATTCTCTTGTGAAAGCAAAGAACATTAAACAAACTGCGTACAATAAATTTTGGATTAATCGGTTGTACAAAATTGCGAACTCAAGCACAGCAGAGTTTTTCCATTCGCTGTTCAAAAATATTTCTTATATGATGTTTATTCTTATGCCCTGCTTCGCGTTCATCCTTTATATTTTCTTTGGGAATAAAAACAGTTTCTATGTCGAAAATCTGATTGTCTCGGTTCATTTTCATTCATTCGTGTTCTTGCTGATTTCGGTTATGCTGCTGATTGTATTGATGAATGTGAGTTTAACCTTTCTATTGTTACCTATCATCGTCCCGGTTTACTTATATCTCATTTTACGAAACTACTATGGACAAAAGATTTTTGCTTCGATATGGAAGACCGCGGTGATTGGTGTTTTACATCTTATGCTATTTGGAGGTTTATTTATTCTGACTGTATTTATCAGCATTTACTTGATATAAAAAAAGCCCGGCTGCAATAAAGAAACCGGGCTTAGTTAGAAACTATTTTGCTTATGCTGTTTTTCTATCGCTCTCTATGTAAACCGGTTTTTCGTTCTTCGCTACTACATCACGCGTAATTAAACACTTGTCAACATTTTCCATTGTCGGCAGTTCATACATAATCTCAAGAAGAATTGCTTCCACGATTGAACGCAGCGCGCGTGCGCCGGTTTTTCTTTCAATAGCTTTCTTAACAATTTCTTCTAACGCTAGATTATCAAACTCGAGATCAACACCTTCCAAAGAGAAAAGTTTCTTGTATTGTTTAACAAGTGCATTCTTCGGCTCGGTAAGAATGTTCTTCATTGCTTTTGCGTTTAAATTGGAAAGTGGAGCTATGATTGGCAAACGTCCTACTAATTCCGGAATTAAGCCATACTTAACCAAATCTTCAGGTTGAGATTTTTGAATTAAATTATCGCGCTCAACCTCATTTGCATTCTCTATACCGTGTGTATCAAAGCCTATTGGATTTCTGTTTATTCTGCTTGCAATTATATTTTCGATTCCATCAAAAGCGCCGCCGCAAATGAAGAGAATGTTTTTGGTGTTTACATTAATCAGACTTTGTTCGGGATGTTTTCTTCCGCCCCGCGGTGGAACGCCGGCAACAGTTCCTTCTAAAATTTTAAGAAGTGCTTGCTGCACACCTTCGCCGGAAACATCACGGGTTATGGATGCACTTTCACTTTTGCGCGCTATCTTATCTATTTCATCAATATAAACAATTCCTTTTTGGGCTTTGTCTAAATTGTAATCCGCAGCTTGAAGCAAACGAACAAGAACCGTTTCAACATCATCGCCAACGTAACCGGCTTCTGTTAATGTTGTTGCATCGGCAATCGCAAAGGGAACATCCAAAATTCTTGCAAGCGTTTGAGCAAGCAAAGTTTTGCCGACTCCAGTTGGACCGAGAAGCAAAATGTTGCTCTTCTCAATTTCCACATCGTCCATTTCGAAAAGTGAATTGCTTGCGTTAACTCTTTTGTAATGATTATATACTGCAACCGCTAAGACCTTTTTTGCTTTATCTTGATCAATTACATATTCATCTAAGCTTTTCTTAATCAAGTCCGGCGTTAGTGAAGATTGGTAAGTATTGTCTTTTTTGGGATAACTTGTGATGTTATTCTTAAGAATATCAACACTAGTTTTGATGCAGATATCGCAAATGTACACATCGGGCCCGGCAACCATTGAAGTTACTTCGCTGCCGTCTCTTCCGCAAAATGAACATTTTACGCTGCGTGGTTCTCTAGAATCGCTCATTTTTAACCGTTTTTAGTTTGAAGTCTATTTAACTCATCTCTTGCACGGTCAAAATAGATGGAGTTTGGGAAATTTTCAAGTAATTTCTGGTAGATTTGGGCTGCTTTAACTGGATCATGAATTCCGTATAAATAGGTGTTTCCGAGTAAAAAAGTGGCTTTTTCAGCAAAAATCGCCATTTTTTCGTCCGTTGAGAGCTTTTCTAGGATTTGCAGCGCAGAAAAAAAATCGTTCTCAGCAATAAAAATTTCTGCAAGTTTAAGTTTTGCGAACTGATTTATAATAAACAGATTATCGTTATCACCTAAAGTTTTGAATTCAATCGCGGCTTGTTTGAGATTATTCTGTAACAAAAGTAAATCGACTTTTGCGTACTTAACAAGATTAATTGAGTCTCGCTTTGTTGAGTTTACAAAAAAAGAAAGCTCTAAAGCATCGTTTGTGAAATCGGCAGAAGTAACTAGAGTTGTATTTTTTAGAGCTTCTATAGCCAAGCAAAATTCACCTTTCCAGAAAGCAATTTTTGCTATTAGGAATTTTGCTTCAAAAGATTTTGCCGGGTCGCTACGCGGATTGCCTGCCGCAGCTTCAAAAAACCGATTGGCTTCATCTAACTTGTTAAGTGTAATTGCTATTCTTCCCAGTGCGATATTTGAATCCACTGCGTAGCTAGTTAGAGGGGAATTTTGAATTACTCTTTTGTAAATACTGTCGGCTTTTGACAAATCGAGCAAACGCAAGCGATAAACTTCTGCTATTCTAAAAAGAGCTTCTGTTGAAGAAGCGTTGTCTTTGTATGAAGCTATAAAATCGTTGTAAGCGCTGACAATTAATTTGTAATCAGCCGGGAAAGAAATTGCCGGAATTGATAGCGGTTTCCATTTCTCGATCAACGAATCACTTTTTTGATTCAATGCTTCTTCTAGAGTTTTTGCATAACCAAGCCGAGCAGTAATTTCGAGCGGAGATTTTGAAAAATGATCTAGAATATATTTATACGCTTTTGATGCGGTTTCGAACTGGCGGCTTCGAAATGCTTCTTGTGCGAAGATGATTGTACTTGTTCCGTTTCCCTTAAACTTTTCTTCAGATTCTGTAATTGTCTTTAGTGCTTCATCAAACTTGCCGGTTTGGAAATATACAAAGGAAAGAAAATCCAGCAACTCAGCAGTTTCTTTTGAATCAACGAAATTAATTATCGCAGTCGTTGTTTGTTCCGCAGCTAAAGGACGGTTTAAGTAAGTATTTACACGCGCTTTAGCAGTTGGCAATTGATCCGGACGAATTAATATTAGCTCGCACAGTTCAGTTGCCGCATCCTTAAAATTCATATTGATGGCGTAAATGTTGGATAAATCCAGCATGAATGGAAACGGATCATCGGAAATTTTCTTTCCCCGTTTCAGAAAATCAATTGCCTTTTCGTACGCGCGGTTCTCAATTGCCGAGTTAGCAATTATTCTATAAGTAATAAAAGAATTGGGATTAGCGGCAATTCCGCGTTCCCAAGTTTCGTAAGCTTTTTGAGTTTGATCAGAATAAAAATATGTGGTACCAAGCAAACCATATAAGCCGGTATCATTCGGTGAGTCTTTAAGTCTTGTCTCAATTAACTGAGCGGATTCATCATACTTTTTCTGGAGAATTAAAACGCTGTTCAGTGATTCGAAAAAGGTATAGTTCCAAGTTTGCAGAACAATGAGTTCTTTGTAAAGTGATTCAGCTTTTTCAAGCTGTCCAACCATTTCGTAATTCTGCGCAAGACGGAATTTGTTATCAACATTTGAATTGTTCTGCGCGCTCAAAAAGGAAACGATGCAGAAGAACATTATTAGAAAGCATTTTTTCATCAATTATTGAAGATACTTCTCTTCAAAAATGTTCCCGATGTT
>DAIEQT010000356.1 GCA_027347545.1 Ignavibacteria bacterium
TTGTTAATTCTTCTTCCTGAAAGTTCTTTGGAATGTTAATTACTAAATCAACAGATTTAGATTTTATCAGTTCGACGGCATTTGAGTTTTTATTGTTGTTCGGCCACTCAATTGTTTCTACCGGAATACCGTTGCTATGCATAAACTTTGCAGTACCGGAAGTTGCATAAAATTTAATTCCATGTTTCATCATTTGCCGCAATGGTTCAAGCAGTTCTGATTTTGATTCGATTGCACCGGAAGAAATCAAAACAGATTTAATCGGGAAACGGTAACCAACAGAAGTAAGTGCCTTCAAAAATGCTTCGTCGAAGTCTTCCCCAATACACGCAACTTCTCCGGTTGATGCCATTTCCACGCCGGTTGTTGGATCAGCGCCTTCAAGACGAGTGAATGAAAACTCCGGAGCTTTAACGCCAACATAATCGTAACTAAAAGTAAGGTCTTCAACTTTTTCTACTTTTTGTCCAACGATAACTTTTGCGGCAATCTCGATAAAGTTTTTCTTTAGTGTTTTGGATACAAACGGAAAACTTCTGGAAGCGCGCAAGTTACATTCAATCACTTTTACCTTGTTGTCTTTGGCTAGAAACTGAATATTGAATGGCCCATTGATATTAAGCGATTTTGCAATAGCAGCAGAAAATTCTTTTATCTGACGCATTGTTTCTAAGTATGTACGTTGAGCGGGAAGAACCAAAGTTGCGTCGCCGGAATGCACGCCGGCATTTTCAACGTGTTCGGAAATAGCAGAGCAAACTATTTTTCCATTTTGTGCAACTGCATCAAACTCAAGCTCTTTTGCGTTAACCAAAAATTTCGAAATTACAACCGGGTGTTCTTTGGAAACATCAACTGCTTTTTGAAGGAAACGGGTTAATTCGAAATCATCGGTAGCTATTGCCATTGCCGCACCGCTAAGAACGTAAGAAGGGCGAACCAAAACCGGATAACCAACATGGTTGGCAAATTTAAGCGCGTCTTTAATCGTGTTAAGATTACTCCATTCCGGCTGACCAATTTCCAGCTCATCAAGCATTTTAGAAAACTTGCTTCTGTCTTCGGCTTTATCAATTGATTGCGGCGAAGTGCCAAGAATTTTTATTCCAACCTTATTTAGCTTGAGCGAAAGATTGTTTGGCGTCTGTCCGCCCATCGAAACAATAACGCCCTTTGCTTTTATCGCGTCGTATATTTCCCAAATAGTTTCAGTAGTAAGCTCTTCAAAGAATAACGCATCGCTTTCGTCGTAATCTGTGCTTACGGTTTCCGGATTGCAATTTATCATCACTGTTTTGTAGCCATTCTCGCGTAGAGTTTTGCCGGTGTTAACACAGCACCAATCAAACTCAACAGAGCTTCCAATTCTGTATGGTCCGCTGCCAAGAATGATTATGGAATTCTTCAACTTAAATTCAAAATCATGTGAAGAAGAATTGTAACTTAGATAAAGATAATTTGTCTTAGCCGGATATTCGGCAGCGAGTGTATCAATGTGCTGAATGAAAGGATAAATTTTATGTTTCTCTCTCAGCTTGTAAATATCGTGAGCATCTTTGCCAACAACGTTTGCAATTTGTCTATCGGAAAATCCATGCTGCTTTGCGTGCAGCAAAAGTTCCTTCGTAATATTTCCTTTTGTCTCGCCGACTTTCTTTTCTATATCAACAATATTTTGAATTTTGTATAAGAACCATTTATTAATATGAGTAAGTGTGTGAACCCAATCAACGGAATATCCTTGTTTGAGTGCTTGAACAACAGCAAACATTCTTTCTTCAGTTGGGTTTTCGAGAGCTTCCTTCAGTTCGTCAAACTCAACTTTTGTTCTGCTTGCAGTTAAACCTTCAACACCAATGTCCAGCATTCGCATTGCTTTCTGAATTGCTTCTTCAAACTTTCTTCCGATAGCCATCACTTCGCCAACAGATTTCATAGAAGAACCAAGTTTGCGTTTTACGAGACGAAATTTTTTTAGATCCCAGCGGGGAACTTTGATTACAATATAATCGAGAGCAGGTTCGAAAAAAGCTTTTGTTGTTTTTGTGATTGAGTTTGGCAGTTCATGTAAACCATAGCCGAGTGCGAGCTTTGCAGCAACAAATGCTAACGGATAACCGGTTGCTTTGGAAGCGAGTGCGGAACTTCTGCTTAAGCGCGCGTTCACTTCGATAACTCTATAATCTTGCGAGTGCGGATCGAGCGCATACTGAATGTTGCACTCGCCAACAATACCAAGATGGCGGATTGTCTTTATTGCAATCTCGCGCAGCATGTGAAATTCGTTGTTGGTTAAAGTTTGGCTTGGCGCTACAACAATACTTTCTCCTGTGTGAATTCCCATCGGATCAATATTTTCCATGTTGCACACAGTAATACAGTTATCAAATCTGTCACGTACTACTTCGTATTCAATTTCTTTCCAGCCTTCAAGATATTCTTCAACCAAAATTTGAGCAGAGTAGTTGAGGGCTTTCGTAGCAAGTTTTTTCAACTCTGCTTTATTGCGGCACACTCCGGAACCAAGCCCGCCAAGCGCGTAAGCAATTCTAATTATCACCGGGTATTCAATCTCTTCTGCAAACTCAATTGCTTCTTCCAAAGAAGTAACAGCTTTGCTTTGAGGAAACTTTACGTCTATCTCAGAAAGTTTATTACAGAACAGTTGGCGGTCTTCAGTGTTTTCGATAGCATCTATCTGTGTGCCGAGAACTTTTACATTATGCTTTTTCAGAATTCCTTCACGGTGAAGCGCAAGTCCGCAGTTAAGCGCGGTCTGTCCGCCACATCCTAAAACTATTCCATCCGGTTTCTCTTTAGCAATAACTTTTTCAACATAGTTTGTGTTGATGGGAAGCAGATAAACTTTGTCAGCCAAATAATCCGAAGTTTGAATTGTAGCAATGTTCGGAT
>DAIEQT010000371.1 GCA_027347545.1 Ignavibacteria bacterium
TCTTTAGCGGCTTTATAAAAATGTTCAGCCACATCAAGATATTTCTTATAACTTTGACGATGAATAGATTTACGACCTCTTCTTTTAGCCATTGAGCAAACCTTTTATGCTTTTACCAGTGATCAATATTCCTTCTTCAACAATGTCTTTTATCAATTTAGATTTCTTTTTTCTTATGAACGCATCTTTCATAAATAGAACCGGAGCTAGCTTAATTCCGTATTTCTTATATAACAAAAGAGATTTTTTATTTAGCAAATCTCTAACAAATAGGAGTTCTAAAGGAGAATTAACTATACAGCATATATCAAGATCAGAAAGAGATTTCTCTTCTTTGCGAGCTACGCTACCAAATATTACCGCGCTATATACATGTTTCTTCAATATTGTTGAAAGCGTTCGAAGAATTTCATCCATGAATTTATTTTCAATAGAGTAAATTTTGAGAATTATCTCTTGAACAAGTAAATGTTCCCGGTTAAGAGTAAAAATATGATCTCTTCCGCCTACTACTCTGTTTACAATACCAAGCTCTTCTAAAGAAGTTAAAGCTTTAAAAGCGGATCTCGGATTCATGCCGGCGACACGGGCAACCTCATTGCCGGAAAAGCCGGTATTGGTATCGATCAGGGCACGCAGCACGGCAACGTTTGACCATGTACGGAATATTTCGTCAAGGGCTCTATGTATTATCATATTTTATTCTATATACTTTTGTATACAAACATATACTTTGGTATATGAACGCGCAAGCAGAAAACAAGATACCGGATAATGGATCCCGCCAAAAGAACGGCGGATAAACTTGATACTGGATTAAGGAATACAAGTAATTACACCTCCGCCTTCTTAAGTTTTTTGCCAAAGAATCCTTCAGGTTTGAAGAGAAGGGAAATTAATAATATTGCAAATGCAATTGCGTCTTGCCATTGTGAACTTATATACCATACGCCTAAATTCTGAGCAAGAGCAAGAAGCAAGGAACCAAGAACAATTCCCCAAATGCTACCAACACCGCCAACTATCATTGCAACTACTCCCATCATTAAAGCATTCATTCCCATGGTTGGAGTCATGTCAACATCGAGTGAGACAAGAATACCGGCAATACCAGCAAGTGCTGAACCGATTGCAAATGAATAAAATAACTTTATTACTGTTGATATCGGAAATGTTCGCGAGTTCGGAATCGTTGGCGACAGCGTGCATGGAGCGACCGGTTTTTTAGAAATGCAAGAAGCTAGAAGCAAGACGAAAAACTCCCTCTGTCCTTCAGACATCTCCCCCTTGGAAAGAGGGAGAAATTGCTACCACAAATTTTTAGGATTGATACTATAAATCAACAGTAGATACATGAATAAAAAATTTGATAAAGTCTTTTTAGAGTTCCCTCTTGTCTATCTCAGTTATATCGGGGATGATCCTAATAAATTAAATGAGCTCCTAGAAATGCAAGTCGTTGATAAAGCGCTTAAATCATCGAACAATATGACAACAGATTTTAGTAAGGTTAAAATCACTGATTTCGATTATGAAAATCCGATTCATAGAAAAATTGTTATTGCGACAAAAATGATGAATATCAGAATTAATTCGATAGAGAATGCAATTAATAGTTGGCTTGATTTTAAAACATACCAGTATGCATATGAAGAAAAATACGGGAAGGATGCTTACTGCCGTATTGGTAAAAAATTAACCGAAGATGTTATAGGTGGTTATTTTGGTTTAAGAGAATACAAAGTATTGGCTGCTCTACAATCAGCATTGGGTAAACAAAAAACTTTTCTCAGAATTACTTATGAGCAGATTAGTTACCGTATGCTAGGTTATAAACAAAAAAGAATAGCCAAAATTGAAGGAAAAGATTTGCACATATTGAGTGCACATCAAATTAAAACGTCTGTGACAAAACTTATTAATAAAAAATTACTCATTTGTGTTACTTATCTTTTTAGAGAGAAATACTACTCCACAAAAATAAAACGAACTGATGTTTTAAGAGATTTAATTGGAAGAAAAAAGAGAGAATATTTTGCACAGGTTTCTGCCAGAAATGATATTGAGTGGTCCAGGAAAATACAGAGAGAAATAAGAATAAATGCGCTCAACAATTGACTCTATATTAACAATAGATGTGGCGACTTTATATTACTACTATTTTACTAGCATTTTATGATACATGTTACCGATATATTATTTTAAAAGAATGGAGAGAACAAATGAATAATAATGAAAAGTTGACTCCATTAAGAGCAATAAAAAAACATTGCTTTGAATGTTCCGGGTATGAGAAAAAGCAAGTTCGGGAGTGTATGATAAAAGAATGCGTGCTATTCCCTTTCCGGCAAGGTTCTAATCCGAATCGTAAAGGATGCACTATAAAAAAAAGCTATCAGTTGTTAGCAATCAGCAGTTAGTTTTTAGCAGTTAGCTTTTAGCAAAAGAAAAAGATAAATGATAAATGCCGCTTCTCCATAGGAGTCCTTCGGACAATAACGGGTTTTGAAAAAGGTGAGAGTTATGTATCCGTAGAGCGAGATTGTTGTGAAAGTAGGAATTGAAGGAGTGAAATTTTTAAGGAAACAAAAAATTAAGCATACTAACGGAATCACTGTGAGTATGCTTTAAGATGGTTACAATAAATTTTGGGCATCCTTTAATTTTCGTGATAAAGGTTGTAAAACAACCGCTCTCGAAAAAGCGGCTCTTACCGTAATAAAAGCCGCAGCAGCAAACACAAATGAAACCAGCATTTTCATTGTTCCGCTTTCCAGCCGCCGCCGATAGATTTGATTAAAGCAATTGCCGCCACAAATCTTTCACCGCGAATTCTACTGACGTTAGTTCGAAGCGCTAACGCTGTAGCCGCCGCTGTTGATACATTAAGATAAGTTATCAAGCCTGCGAGATACTGGTTATCTGCAATTTTGTATTGCTTTTCCGCAGACTCCAGCGCCGAATTTTCTGCTTCATATTGTTGACTTAATAGACGCTGTGCCGCAAGATTGTTTTCCACATCGGCAAAGGCTTCAAGTACCGTCTGCCGGTAATTAGCTACTGTTTCATCATAAGCAGCCTTGGCTCCGCTTAGCTGAGCGTTTAGCTTGCCTCCTTCAAAGAGCGGCATAGAAAGAGACGTACCTACTGCCCACAATTCGCTTGACCAATTAAACAAGCTTGCCGGATTGATACTTTGAAAACCTGCAAGTCCGTTTAACGAAATGGTCGGGAAAAATGCCGCAGCTGCAACCCCGACATTCGCATTAGCCGCAGCCATTAGCCGTTCGGCGGAAGCAATATCTGGTCGGCGCTCAAGTAATACTGAAGGCAGTCCGGGAGGAATAATTGGCGGCTCTACGTTGAGCGGTTCCGGCGCAATTGAGAAAAGCGATGCGTTCTTTCCTGTTAGAACCGCCAGAGCATTTTGAAATCTCGTTCTCTGCAATTCATCATCTGGCAATTGAGCTTCGGCAGTTTTAAGAATAGTTTCCGCCTGCGCTACTTCCAAATCGGACGCAAGCCCGCCGACTCTGCGGTTGCGAACCAACTGAAGAGCTTTACGGTAAACTTGTATGGTAGAATCAATCATTACCTGGTCTGCATCAAGTGCACGAAGACTGAAATAGTCTGCTGCAATTTCAGAAGCAATCTCAAGTTTAATCCACTCCAAATTATCTGCATTTGCTTGAAGATTAGCATTGGCAGCTTCCACCTGGCGGCGGACGCGACCCCAAAGGTCTAATTCATAATTCAAATCAAACGGCACGGAAAAATTATCATAAGTATATTCTTGTCCGGCAGCTTTGCCCGTGTTGCTGAGAGGGCGGTTGCCGGAATCGTGCTGGCGTGTAGCATTAGCACCAACGCCTATTTGCGGAAATAGTCCCGACAATGCTACATTGGCTTGTGCGCGGGCTTGTTCAAATCGCGCTGCGGCGGCTTTCAAATTTTGATTTGCATCTAAAGCATCTTCTTCCAGATGGTTCAACACTGAATCACCGAATATTTCCCACCATTTACCTTTGGAAAGATTTGCTTGCGGA
>DAIEQT010000088.1 GCA_027347545.1 Ignavibacteria bacterium
CCTTTTGTGCTGTCACTGCCAACAACTTTTGCTAAACGGTTGCCGTTAGTATCGTAAACATATTTTGCTGTTGTGCTTCCATCTTTCTTTGCTTCTATCAGTCGTCCGGCGGTATCGTAAACATAGTTCAGCGTTTTACTATTTCCGTCTATCGTTTCACTTATTTGGGTTATTCTGCCAAGATCATCGCGCAAGTATTCTGTGCTAAATACTGTTGTTCCGTTTTTCTTTGCAGTGTAAGTTTTCAGTTCTCCAAAATCCGTATATGTGTAAGCGCTTGTAATATTGCCAAGTGTATCTGCAATCAGCTGACCCGCGCTGTTATACTTCATTTTCTGTGTGCCGGCTTGTGTCATTAGTCCATCTTTATCGTAAGCAAAAACAACAGAGTTAGCATTATTTATTTTTTGTTCGGTTACTCTAAAATCGTTATTGTAAGTAAGAGCAACGTTCCCATTAACAAGTCCTTTCCAAGTTTCTGTTTTAGGTAAGCTGCCATCGTAGGTATAGCTAAGCGTATCTCCCGTGGTTTTAATTACAGACATCACCTGTCCGCTCTGACTGTTGTAGTTATATGTAATAATGCCTCTATCATAAGCAATGCTTTTAACACGGCTGCTGCTTGTGCAGTTACAATTATCGGTATCATAAATCATTTGCACAGCGCTTGCATCCGGGTAAACAGTTCGTAAAAGTTTTCCATCTTCATCATAAACGTAATGTATTGCGTTTAAAGAATCCAGATCAACTACCGGCGGTTTGTAGCCGGTTTTCTTATCTGCTTTATCAAACTCAAATACGTGCGCAGTTTTACCTGGTGGAACTATAGAAGTAAGATTACCTTTTGCGTCATAATTAAAGCGGGCGCTTCTTCCATCCTTAAAAACATAGCGCGTTAATCTTCCGGCGTTATCGTACTGCATGCTGTCCGCCTGCCACATGGGGTCGGTAGAGCTAACAAGCCGGTCTTTGCTATCGTAAAAATAAAACTCTGTGCGCTCTGTTCCGGTAGTTTCCGGATAGTGCACTTTGCGCGTAAGTTTGTTTTGCATGTAATAGTATTCAACTTCTCCCGCACCCGGAATAATTTCTTTAATAAGGCGTCCTTTTTTCCCCATTGTCTTGGTTCTACCTTGATGAAAGATAAAACAAATTTACAGTCACGGATTGGTCCGTGACAGCACTATAAGATAACATATCAAACATTTTTAGAACCTCGAACTGTTTGCTGTAGGAATGGTCTGCGACCATTCCTTTATAATTTTTAGGATCAGTCTCAGCAATAAAGCTGCGGACAAGTAAGACCGATCCCTACAAAAACTATAGAACCCCGGTTCTGTTTTGTGAATCATGCAAGGCGGGACAAAAAAACACCGGGGTTTTTGTTTACAAAATTCTGCCTTCCGGAATCTTACCGATTCCTTTCGAATATCCTCCTCAACTGGCATCTCCCAGAACCTAATATCCAGCATCCTGAGTCCAGTATCGAGTTTCTAGTCCAGCATCTAGTATCTTGCATCAAGTATCGTGTTTTCAGCCGTCATCCTTCAGCACTCCGCCAAAATGTACCACCGCTCTAACTGGCTTCTACCAAGCCTATAACAAGCCTATAAACAGCCTCAGAGAGTAAATCATATTTTCGCCAAAATGGCATACATTTTAAGTGACCAATTACTTCCTGTGTTACAAATTTCGGTTTAATAATGAAATGCCTAATTGCCCCAGCTTTTCAACTTGCTATTCAATTACTAATTATCCAGTATCAAGTATCCAGCATCATCTTTACGTATCCTAAACCGGGTCATTATTATCAAAAAAAGTTCTTCTAAGTTGTAATCTAACTCCATATTTTGATGGCAACGGAAATATTCTATTCCTAAAATTTTTGATAAACTCCTAAAAAGAGGAAACCATGAGCGTAACAAAAGAAGAAGCATTAAAGTATCACAGCGAAGGACGAAAAGGAAAAATTGAAGTCGTGCCAACAAAGCCGTGTTACACTGCAAGAGAACTTGCACTTGCCTACACGCCGGGTGTTGCCGAACCGTGTAGAGAAATTGAAAAGAATGATGATGATGTTTACAAGTACACTGCAAAAGGAAATTTAGTTGCTGTAGTTTCAAATGGTACAGCTGTATTAGGATTGGGTGATATTGGTCCACATGCCGGCAAACCTGTAATGGAGGGTAAAGGTGTTTTGTTCAAAAGATTTGCTGATATTGATGTGTTCGACATTGAATTGAAAACTCACGATCCAAAAGAAGTAATCCGTGCGGTAGAACTGCTTGAACCAACTTTTGGCGGAATCAATCTGGAAGACATTAAAGCTCCAGAATGTTTTGAGATTGAAGAGCGGCTAAAAGAAACAATGAACATTCCGGTATTTCATGATGATCAACATGGCACAGCAATCATCTCTTGCGCGGCTTTGATCAATGCAACGGAAGTTGCCGGAAAGAAATTAAGCGAAATTAAAATTGTTGTTTCCGGCGCCGGCGCTGCCGCTATTTCTTGCTGTAAATTATATGTAGCAGCCGGAGTGAAGGTAGAAAACATTGCAATGTTCGATACTAAAGGTCATGTTCATAAAAGAAGAACAGATCTAAACAAGTACAAAGAAATTTTTGCACAAAAGATTGAGTATAAGGATCTGGCAGACGGCATGAGAGGTGCCGATGTATTTGTTGGTCTCTCTAAAGGCAATATCGTTTCAAAGGAAATGGTTAAGAGCATGGCAAAGAATCCCATTGTATTTGCTATGGCTAATCCGGATCCGGAAATTACTTATGAAGATGCAACCGACGCGCGTAATGATATTATTATGGCAACCGGGCGAAGCGATTTTCCAAATCAAGTTAATAATGTTTTAGGTTTCCCATTCATCTTTAGAGGTGCTCTGGATGTACGGGCAAGCAAGATTAATGAAGAAATGAAAATGGCAGCCACAAAAGCATTGGCTTCATTGGCAAAAGAGAAGGTACCTGAAGTTGTGCTCAATGCTTATGGCGGAAAAGAATTTTCATTCGGATCGGAATATATAATTCCAAAGCCGTTTGACCCGCGCGTTCTTTGGTATGTAGCTCCGGCTGTTGCAAAAGCCGCAATGGATACCGGCGTTGCACGTAAACCAATTACAGATTGGAAAGCTTACAAAGAAGAATTGCAAGAACGCCTTGGATTCTCGACTGAGATTGTTCGCGTTATGGTTCACAAAGCGCAAAAGAATCCAAAGAAAATTGCATATCCGGAAGGTGAAGAAGAAAAGATTATCCGTGCGGCTCATTCGGTAGTATTAGAGAATATTGCTCGACCAATTCTTATTGGTAATGAAAACCTAATCAAAACTAAAATTAACGAACTCGGCTATCAAACATCCGATTTCGAAGTTGTTGATCCGGAAACCTATTCCAAGACAGATAACTACGCGCACGCATTGTACGAAAAACGGTCGAGAAAAGGTATGACTCACCGCGACGCTCATGTTGTTATAAAAGAGCCAAACTATTTTGCCTCTATGATGCTTGAAGCCGGTGATGCAGATGCTTTAATTGGTGGATTAACTTATCACTATCCGCAAACAATTCGTCCGGCATTACAATGTATTGGCGTAAAGGAAGGATTGAAACTCGTAAGTGGAATGTACATTGTCATTATCAAAAGAAGAATTTTCTTCTTTGCGGATACAACAGTAAACGTTGATCCAAATCCGGAACAACTTGCAGAGATAGCAATAACAACTGCAGATACTGTTAAAGGGTTTGATATTGTACCAAAGATAGCAATGCTTTCATTCAGCAACTTTGGCAGCGCCCCTTATCCGCAATCCCAAAAGGTTAGCAGAGCGGTTGAAATTATACACCAGAGAAGGCCAGACTTAATGGTCGATGGTGAAATGCAGGCTGATACAGCTGTTGTAGCAGATAGACTTGAAAATGAATTCCCTTTCTCTGCATTAAAAGGAGGGGCCAACGTATTAATATTCCCCAATC
>DAIEQT010000012.1 GCA_027347545.1 Ignavibacteria bacterium
CGATTAGTAAATACAAAAAGAAACTCGCTATTGGAATGACTATCTCCGAAGAGGAATTAAATGATGTTCTTTTTCTTACCAGGCTTGAAGCAATCTTAAAATACCAGCAGCAAAACCCGATGAACCGCATTACCCTTTTCCTCGGTGTTCCATATAATTCCGTTGTAAAAGCTACAATGTTAATCTCTACTCTACAGCAAGAAACCCAAAAGCACATCAAAATAGTTGCACTCACAGACAAGAAGTAGCTTAAAACTCCCTAAAACGTACTAAATTAAATAAACCGCGCGTTTTCTTGACATTTACTCACATCGAAAGTATTTTTTCGAGCCAAAATTGAATGAAGAGACGTAAGTTGGCTATTAAATTAAGCGCCGCTGACATAAAATTAATTGAAGAGATTAAATCCAAAGGTAATATTCCTAACCATGTTGCAATAATTATGGATGGGAATGGTAGATGGGCAAAGAAAAGAAGTCTTCCTAGAATAGCCGGTCATCATAAAGGTGTTGAATCTGTTAGGCACGCTGTTGAAACTTGTATTGGTCTTGGTGTAAAAGTTCTTACACTATACGCATTCTCTACCGAGAATTGGAAAAGACCTAAAGATGAAGTTTCTACTTTAATGCGCTTGATGGTTAAGAGTCTTAAGAGCGAAACAGACGAGTTAAACAAGAATAAAATTAAGTTAATGTCCATTGGCGATTCTAAATCTTTACCGGAAATTGTTCGCCAGGAATTGAAAAGTGCAATTGATAAGACATCGCATAACGATAAGATGATTCTTAACTTAGCGCTTAGTTACAGTGGAAGATGGGAACTTGTTGAGGCGGTAAAAACTATAAGCAAGGAAGTTCTTTCGGGAAATTTGAATCCGGATCAGATTTGTGAGCAAACAATAGCAGATAATTTAACAACTGCCGGTTTGCCCGAACCAGATTTGATGATTAGAACAAGCGGAGAATTCCGAATTAGCAATTTCCTTTTATGGCAGTTAGCTTATTCCGAAATCTTCATTTCATCTGTTCTTTGGCCCGAATTCAGAAGTAAACATTTGATCGAAGCTGTAATCGATTACCAGAAACGTGAAAGGCGTTTCGGTTTAGTTAGCGAACAATTATCCAGCAAATCAAAAAAAACGAATAATGCTAAAACTCACTCCAAGAAAGCAGTTTAAGATTTCCCTCATCATATTCTTGATTTTTTCTTCCTTGCTTTTTCCGCAACAACAAAAAGTAAGTTATAAGATTTTAGGAATTTCTGTTGTGGGGAACAAATCGGCAGATGCTAATACCATTATTGCCAACACAGGCTTACATGTTAACGACGAAATAAGCATCCCCAGCGACCAAGCTAATAACGCTATAAAAAGATTACGGAATTTAGGAATCTTTGAAGATGTTCAGCTCGCCACCGAAAAAAGCTTAGCTGACGGAATTTTTCTGACTATCAAAGTAAAAGAATATTCCCGTCTAGAAAAAATTGTTTTCCGCGGTAACGATGAGCTTAGCGAAGATGATCTGAACAAAAAAGTTACTATTGTTCGTGGGCAAACATTAAAACCGCAAGAGATTTCGAGAATAATAGCAAAGATAAAATCAGCATATGAAGAAGATGGATTTCTGAATGCGCAGATTACTCCAAGCCGTTACGTTTTCTTCCGGGCCGATACTTCAGAAAGTGAAATTACTGTAACATGGCGAAACGAAAAAGACCTATCTAAAGAATATCAGACCATTTATGAGTTAGATAAATCATCTTCTGTAAATTCAATATCCAGAGTAAAAGACAGAGTGCTCATGCTGATGGATGTTAAAGAAGGCGATGAAGTTACTATTAACCAAATCCGTTTCAACGGAAACGTTGCCTTTGACGATGATGATTTGAAAAGTGAATTTGATGAAACCAGCGAAACCAAATGGTGGAAGTTCTGGAAGTCGGCAAAGTTCAAACGTGATAAGTTTGATAAAGACAAAGACTTGCTGCAAAAGTTTTATCAGAAAAAAGGTTATAGAGATTTTACAGTTCTTAAAGACACAACTATTCTATCTGCCGATAGAAAAACAATTGATGTTGTAGTTGATGTTTACGAAGGCAACGAATACAAAGTACGCAATATAATTTGGGAAGGAAACTCAGTTTATCCGGCTGAAGAGTTAGATGCGAGATTAGATTTGAAAAGAGGCTCTGTTTTCGATTACGAAAAGTTTGAGCAAAACTTACGCTTTAATGAAAAGCAAAGTGACGTTTCTTCCTTATACCAGGACAATGGTTATTTAACTGCTCAGATAGAACCCAAAGAAGAAAAAGTTGCAGCAGATTCTGTAGATATAAGGATTAAGGTAGTTGAAGGCAGCAGATTTAAGATTGGCAAAGTTGATGTTACCGGAAACGATAAAACTAAAGACAAAGTCATACGAAGAGAACTCTATACAATTCCTGGCAGTTATTTTAGCCGTGGTTATATCATGAGGAGCATCCAGCAGCTTGCCAACTTGCAATACTTTAACGCAGAGCAGCTTTACAAAACCGGAGTGGATTACAAACCGGTTAGCGACAGCATTGTTAATCTCGCTTTCAAAGTTGAAGAAAAATCGAGCGATTATTTGAATGCTTCTGTAGGTTATAGCGGAGCGTTCGGTTTTAGTGGCTCGGTTGGCTTTACACTAACAAACTTTTCTATACTAGAACCATTTAGAATGGGGGGCGGACAAGTTCTAAACTTTAATTGGCAATTTGGTGTTGGGAACTTCTACAGAACTTTCTCTCTTGGCTTTACTGAACCTTGGTTTATGGATACTCCAACTTCTCTTGGCTTTAATCTTTTTGATACGCGCCAGCGTTATGTTTATGATTAACGCCAATCCGGTATTACACTAAATGTTGGTCGTCGCTTAACCTGGCCGGATGATTTCTTTTATGTTAGCGGAATGCTTCGTTTTCAGTATAACGATGTAATTGATGGACAAAATTATTATCAGACCGGATTAACACGCCAGTACTCAGCTGGTATTGGAATTACGAGAACCGATATAGATAACCCAATCTTCCCTTCTCGTGGTTCTAAGATAGCTCTCAACATGGAGCTTACCGGCGGACCTTTGCTACCTGGAAACGTAGATTACTATAAACTTGATTTGAAAACTGAATGGTATAAACCATTATTCAGAACAAACCGATTTGTTCTTTACACAAGTGCCGAGTTAGGTTACATTGGCGAATTAGTTGATAATACACCAATCCAGCCATTTGAATATTATTACATGGGCGGCAGCGGTTTAATAATTGCCACTACTCCTTTACGCGGTTACGATGATAGAAGCTTAGGTTCAAGAAGCGGCACTTCAAGCAACGTAATTGGAAGTAGAGTAATGACTAAATTTACAACTGAGTTTAGAGTTTCATTAGCTATGGAACCCATTCCAATTTATTTAATAGCGTTTGCCGAAGCCGGTAATGTTTATGAAAATTTGAAGAGAACTAATCTATTTGACTTGAAACGTTCCGTTGGTGTTGGCGCCCGAATTATGCTCAATCCAATTGGTTTGATTGGTTTTGATTACGGATACGGATTTGACCGGAAGAGCGTTGACGGACAGGCTCCTCAATGGATGTTCCACTTCCAGTTTGGTAAAGGATTTTAGTTAGATAGTAGAAAGCTGAAAGTCGAAAGTGGACTTTCAAATGCACTGTTATTTATTTTGGAATGTCTTTCTAAAAAATTAGTTTTCGTTCCTCAATCGTTGAGAAAAGATTATTAACTTATAAATAGAGGTTCACGTGAAAAAAATAGTAGCACTTTCTTTAATTCTGTTTACTGCGGTAACATTTGCTCAACAAACACAGCCACAAGCTGCTTCCTTAAAAATTGGTTATGTAGATTCTGAAGTTATTCTTGCTCAATATCCAGAAGCTATAAAAGCTAAAAGTGATCTTGAAGGCTTAGTAGCTAAATGGAGAAAAGACTTAGACAGCATGCAAACAGACCTCCAAAAGTCATACGCTGACTATCAGAAGCAATCTCAGGAGAAAAACGTTAAACAAGACGATTTACAAAAATCCCAAAAAAATGTAGTTGAAAAAGAGCAAAGAGCTCAGCAATTTCAGCAATCAAAATTTGCTCAACCTAACGGTGAGTATTTTGTTAGACAAGAACAGTTAATGAAACCGGTAAAAGAGAAAATTTTCAAAGCCATTGATGAAGTTAGCAACAGCGAAGCAATGCAGTTTGTTTTCGATAAAGCCGGTGAAGTTGTACTTTTGAAAGCTGATGCTCAGTTTGACATCACTTTCAAGGTTCTTGATCTCTTAAAAAGAGGAAAAAAATAAAACCGGGATATTAATATGAAAAAGATCGGATTCATCTTTTCAGTTGCTTTTTTAGCTTTATTTGCAACACAATTAACCGCACAGCCAAAGATTGGTTATGTAGATAGCGACACAATCATGAAGCAGCTGCCCGATTATCAAGACACACAAAAGAAACTAGATGCCATCATTAAAGAATGGCAGGAAGAACTTGCCAAACTTGAAAAAGATTGGAAAACCAAATATGATGATTATGAAAAGAGAAAATTAATTCTGAGCGAACAGAAGCGCGTTGAAATTGAAAAAGAATTAGTTGATTTGGAAAACGAAGTTTCTAAGTACCGTCAAGATAAATTTGGAGTTCGCGGAGAATTG
>DAIEQT010000409.1 GCA_027347545.1 Ignavibacteria bacterium
TAATTATTAAAATCACCCATTACCGATACTTCATTAAGTGTGTCTTTATATTTGTAATAATCAAGCTTTACATCAACCTTAACTTCTTTATCGCTGGTATTAATAATTAAAACTTTTTCCGCGTTGTGATCCGGAATTGAAAACAATAGTCTATTAACTCCTGGTTTGGTAATTGTTAAAGAATAATTTCCCTTTTCATCGCACTTAACAAAATTCTTTGCAACTGTTATCTCACCCATAATACCAACAAGAGCTTCTTTAGATGGTTTTCCATTAGCATCGAGTAACTTACCCGTGACTTTTGTCTGTTGCGCAAAAGCATTAAATGATAACAGCGCTACTAGCAAACACGCCGTTTTAAAGAAATCTCTTTTCACCTATTCCTCCTAAAAATGTTATTTGATTAAAATAAAAACGAAGCTGACTCGGGTTTTATTTCCCCACTTAAGTTAACTGTAAAATATCTCACAAAAATTAAACTAGCAAGACTATTTTTTACTGCAGTTTATTTTATCATCTTCTTCAGTTTATCAATCTCGTCTCTTAACATTGCAGCGCGTTCAAATTCCAAATCCTTAGCGGCGGCAAGCATTTCTTCAGAAAATTTAGTTACAGAGAATATCCACTGCATGTAAGAAGGTAACAACTTAAAAATACTTTCCTTATTTTATCTTTAGAAAGAAGAGAAAAATGACAGATAAAGAACATATTGCTTATTGGATTGATTCAGCCGAGATTGATTACAAAGCCATGCTCAATTTATTTGAGAGTAAAGATTATGTTTGGGCTCTTTTTCTCGGTCATCTTGTAATCGAAAAATTATTGAAGGGATTAATTGTTAAACATGATCCATTGTTGTTAACCAAGACACATGATCTAAATAAATTGGCTTCTCTTTCCAATCAAGAACTTAATGAAGAGCAAAAAGATATTTTAGATGAAATAACTTTGTTTAATTTGGAAACGCGTTACCCCGATTATAAACTTGAGTTTTACAAAAAGTGTACTAAAGAATATACTACAGCAAGCATAGAAAAAATATTAGAGTTGAGAACATGGCTCAAAAATCAATTACAGAAATAATTTCAATTGTAAAAGATTATCTATCTGTTTTGAAGAAAAATAATATTCGGTTCGAGAAAGTATTTCTTTTTGGATCATATGCAAAAGGACTGGCTCTTGAAAATAGCGATATAGACATAGCTCTTATCATGGAAGACTTCGAGAAAGATAGATTCGATACCCGTCTTAAATTAATGAAGTATTCAAGAAATTTTTCCGAAGTAATCGAACCACATCCTTTCAAATTTTCAGAATTTGATGTTTCAAATCCCTTTGCCCGCGAGATTATTAAAAATGGAATAACCATAGATCTCGAAAACTAAGTTTCGTTATTTTATCATCTTCTTCAACTTTTCAATTTCATCTCTTAACATTGCCGCGCGTTCAAATTCCAAATCTTTAGCAGCTGCAAGCATTTCTTCTGTCATCTGTTCTAGTAAATCTTTGCGCTGGTCATCGCTCATGTACCTAATAACCGGCTCGGCAACTTTGCTAAACGCTTCTTCTTGTTTTTCATATTCTTTTTTGCGCACATCAGCAATAGAAGTTGAGTTCATAATTTCTTCTACACTCTTGTAAATCGTCATTGGCGTAATGTTGTTTGCTTCGTTGTATTCCTGCTGGAGTTTTCTTCTTCTGGTGGTTTCTTCTATCGTCTTGCGCATTGATTCCGTAATCCTATCGGCATACATTATTACTCTGCCGTTCACGTTACGCGCGGTTCTTCCGGCTGTCTGCATTAACGAGCGCTCGCTACGGAGAAATCCTTCCTTGTCCGCATCAATAATTCCCACTAAAGAAACTTCCGGCAAATCAAGACCCTCGCGCAGCAAGTTTACGCCTACGAGTACATCAAAGCCGCCGATGCGCAGATCGCGGATAATCTCAACACGCTCAAGCGCGTCAACTTCGCTGTGTATGTAACGCACTTTAATTTTCAGCTTATCGAGATAATCTGTTAAGTCTTCCGCCATTTTTTTTGTAAGCGTTGTAACTAGAACCCGTTCTTTCAGAATAACACGCTTTCTAATTTCACCAATCAAATCATCAATCTGCCCTTTAATTGGACGCACTTCAATTTCGGGATCGAGCAATCCGGTTGGACGAATTACCTGCTCTACGAATGCGCCCTTCGATTGTTCCAGTTCATAATTAGCCGGTGTTGCGCTCACATAAATTATTTGATTTGTCATCCCTTGAAATTCTTCGAACTTGAGCGGACGGTTATCCATTGCGCTCGGCAAGCGGAATCCATGTTCAACTAAAACTTCTTTGCGGGATCTATCGCCGGCATACATTGCCCGCACTTGTGGAACAGTTACGTGGCTTTCATCTATTATTAACAAATAATCTTTGGGGAAATAATCGAACAGGCAAAACGGACGCGAGCCGGGCGGGCGGGCATCCATGTGGCGCGAGTAATTTTCTATTCCGCTGCAATAGCCAATCTCCCGCATCATTTCTATATCAAACTTGGTGCGCTGCTCGAGACGCTGCGCTTCAACATATTTTTCTTGGCTCCAATAATATTGCAGCCGTTCTTTAAGCTCTTCATCAATAGTTTGTATTGCTCTGTTTACTTGATCTCTTGTTGTAACAAAATATTTTGCCGGATAGATTGGTACGTTCTCCACTTGCCGGATTACATCGCCGGTGATTGAATCAATAATCGAGAGGCGCTCAATCTCATCGCCCCAAAATTCAATACGAACCGCTTCTTCATATTGATAAGCCGGAATAACTTCTACAACATCTCCGCGTGCACGGAAAGTGCCGCGAGTAAAATCCGCATCGTTGCGTGTAAAGTAAATATCAATAAGACTACGCAAAAGTTTTTTGCGCTCAATAATTTGTCCTTTACGCAAGAAAATAATTTGTCGTGCGTATTCTTCCGGAGCGCCAATACCGTAAATGCAGCTTACGCTTGCAATTATTATTACGTCGTTTCTTCCTTCAATTAAAGAAGTTGTTGCCTTCAAGCGAAGCCGGTCAATTTCTTCGTTCACGGCAAAATCTTTTTCGATGTACAAATCGCGCTTAACAACGTACGCTTCCGGCTGGTAGTAATCATAATAACTGATGAAGAACTCTACTGCGTTATTGGGAAAGAACGACTTAAATTCAGAGTATAATTGCGCCGCCAAAGTTTTGTTGTGAGAAATAATAAGAGTTGGACGGTTGTATTCTTTAATTACGTTGGACATTGTGTATGTCTTACCACTACCCGTTACACCAAGCAGAACTTGATGCTTATCTCCCCGCTTTAATCCTTCCAATAATTCTTGTATAGCGCGCGGCTGATCGCCGGACGGTTGATAGCTAGAAACTAATTCAAAATTCGACATATAGACTTTCTCTAATTCAACTTCCAAAATAACATTAGCGGAGGAATTTTGTCCAGAATATTTTACTGCACCATTAAGATTGCCGCTAAGAAATTCTTAATTTTGCTCATTCAAATTGAATTTTAAGAAACCCCGAGGTAAACGTGAAAAAGGTTCTGACTACAGTTTTAATATTGGTATCGCTTACAATTTCTGCGCAAACCGCCGATTCCGTAAAAAGTAGCTGGATTCCTTCGTTCGTAACAAGTTTAGGAATTAACCAAATTGCTTTCAGCAACTGGGTGAAGGGTGGAGAGAACTCTCTTGCCTGGACAGTAATGGGTGATTTGCATTATGATAAACCAAGTAAAGAATGGTCATTTAAAAATTCCATTAAAGCGACTTACGGAAGAAGCAAAATTGGCGGTTCCACTTACCGAACAACTGAAAATGATTTATACATAGAAAACGTTGCTTCTTACGATCTTGGCTGGGCAGCAAGTCCGTTTATTTCAAATTCTATCCGAACACAGATTGCAAGAGGCTTTGATTACAAAGTTACACCAGAAGTTGAAATTGCAAACTTTTTCGATCCAGGTTAT
Source organism: Ignavibacteria bacterium (assembly GCA_027347545.1). Classification (GTDB taxonomy): domain Bacteria; phylum Bacteroidota; class Ignavibacteria; order Ignavibacteriales; family Melioribacteraceae; genus Stygiobacter. The sequence continues at coordinate 3,989 of DAIEQT010000409.1, forward strand.
ATAACACAGACAATCGGTTTCACTTATGATAGGTACTCAAACATTGTCACTCGTCTTGGTCTTGGCTTTCAAGAAATAATTACTAATAAGTTCAATCAGTATTCGGATAATCCCGACACCAAAAATGAAATAGAGAAATTTAAGTTTGAAACCGGTATTGAGTCTGTTACCGATGTTGATTACAAGCTTGATGATAACATAGTGTACAAGAGTAAACTTCGTCTCTTTTCTCAATTCAAAAGTTTAGATGTTTGGGATGTCCGCTGGGATAACATAGTTGCCGCTAAAGTAACAAAATATATTTCTGTAAATTTTGGCTATCTGCTCGTTTATGAAAAAGCACAGTCTGCCAAAACTCAAATTAAAGAAGGCTTGCAAATTGGTTTTGTCTATAACGTACTTTAATTTTCGGAATACATTCTAATGACCATAAAAGAAAAACAAGAAGCAATTGTAAAAGAGTTCGAACAATTTACTGATTGGGAAGAGAAATACACTCGCATTATTGAGCTTGGCAGAAAAATGCCAACGCTTGACGATGTATTTAAAACGGAAAAGTACAAACTGAACGGCTGCCAGAGCCAGGTCTGGATTAACGCTAAACTTGAGAATGGAAAAATTCTTTTTGAAGCAGACAGTGATGCTGCGATTGTAAAAGGTTTGATTGCGCTTCTTGTTAATGTTTATTCTAACCAAACTCCGGATGAGATTCTTTCTAATCCGCCGGAGTTTGTAAAAAAAATTGGTATTGATAATCATCTCTCGCCGACACGCAAAAACGGTCTCGGCGCAATGATGAAACAAATACAAATGTATGCTGTAGCGTTTAAGGCGATGGCAACTAAAGCGTAAAACAAAAGACGAGAAACGAAAAACGAAGAAAGAATAAGCCCCAAAATTATATCGTAGTTTTTTTCTTTCTTCACTCTACGCTCGTCGCTCTACACTACTTTTACAAATCCATTCTTATCGGTAAAATCATATTAGGAACACCGTTCCAATGCAGAATTCTTTGAATGGCGAAAGCTGTTTCGTTATGTAAAAATTTGTGATAAAACTTTTCCATTCTAAAAGCAAGCTTACCACTGAATACCATTGAACGGCGAAATTCTTTATTAACATTAATACATAAGTCAGAGCCTGCCTTTACTACATCTGTTCCGGTTTCAATTCTATAATCTGCTCTCAAGCCTAATCTTCTTGCTAGATCAACATACTTTTCCAGCGCTTCTTGAATTGACTTTTTGTGATTATCAACTCCTTCTTCACCTTTAAACAATCCCTGATCTATTACAACCACAGAGACAAAAATGAAATTCTTGTAGAAATCCGGAAATTGGCGAACAATGGTTAAAAAGGTGTGAACACCAAATCCATTGTATCCGTTGACAAGCAAAATTGCTGTCATCTCTTTCGGATTTACCGGCTCGGTATTCGGTTCGCCAATAGTGGGAATGTTTGTTAAGAGTTCGTCGAATTTCTTTTTATCAGCATGAACTCGTAAATAGTGTTTTCTAATAAAGTAACACAACACAATAACTGCCGATGTAATTACAAGAGTTAACCAGCCGCCTTCTAAAAATTTCTCGAAAACAGTGATAGTTAAAATGGTAATGGATAATCCTAATCCCACAAATTGAATTAAGAAATTTTTCAGCCAATATTTATCTTTTTTTCTGTTTTGAAAAAAGAATTTCGACATTCCAAAGAGAGAAAGCGCAAAAGTTAAAAATACATTTATAGAATACATTACAACAAGCGCGGAGATTGAACCATTAGTGTAAAACAATAAACCAAGTGAAGCCGCGCCAACCATTAAAACACCATTTTGCATTGTAAGCCTTTCTGAGAAAGCAGCGAATCTATGAGGTAGCCAAGAATCAACGGCCATGTTTGCCATAACCCGCGGGGCATCTATAAAACCGGCTTGAGCGGCAACCAGCAATAAAGCGCCTTCGGAAAAAATAGTTATAACAGCTAAAGTTTTTCCAAATCCGCTTATACCAAACATGCTGTCCGCAAGTACAGAGTTAAGAGTTCTTCCAGCAACTGGCTGAACCTTAAACAACAAATACAACACATACAAACTTCCCGCTGTTACAGCAAGGGAAATAGCCATGTACATCATTGTACGCTTACCGGTTTGAACTTTTGGGTCGCGCATAATTTGGAGACCGTTAGAAACCGCTTCGATTCCAGTATAAGTACCGCCACCAAATGAATAAGCTCTTACTAAAAGCAACATAATACCAAGCAAACCAATTGTTCCAAGGTCATTGTGTAAATCCGAGCTTACATTTTGAACTACTGGTTGAATTTGACCAACATGAGTAAACATTCCATATCCAATAAGAATCACGTGCGTTACGATGAAGGTTATAAAAATAGGCGCTAAACCGGTAATTGATTCTTTGATTCCCCGGATATTAATCACAATCATAAAAGCAATTAAGAGTGCTGCGAAGAGAATCTTATATTGCCGAAACTCTGCGGGCATGTAACTAAATATTGCATCGGAACAAGACGCAATAGAAACGGTTATAGTTAAAATGTAATCAACAATTAATGCCGAGCCAGATACAACACCGGCTTTTTCACTAATCATATGAGTAGCAACTATATATCCGCCGCCGCCATGAGGAAAGTGTTCTATAATTTTTGAATACGCAAAGGAGATTATGAAGACAGTTAATGCAGTTGCTATTGCAAGAAATAAAGCTAAGTATGTATGTTCACCTAAAGCTCTAAAAGCTTCTTCCGGTCCATAAGAAGATGATGAAAGTCCGTCGGCTCCAAGACCTATCCATGCCAATAATGGTATTAATGCTATTTTATGAAAAATTTTCGGATCATTTATGTTGCGCGGTGCACCGAGAAGGAAATGTTTTATTCGAGTTGAATTAGATTGCTGCCCAGGTTCTCCAGACATTGTATGTTTCTCCTTTAATCTAAAATTGCTGGGCGCAAAGATGCGGAGAGCGTGGCTAATAACAATAGGAAATATGAATTCTTTATCTTTTCTTTATACACCCCATATCATTTTTATAAAATCTTTATATCCCCCGTCATTCTTTATAATAACTTTATATTCTTGCTACTTATCTTTACAGTGCGTTTATGAATTGTTGGGTAGATTTGATCAGCAGTTAATAGAAAATATCACTAGGCAATAAAATGAACCGCGAAGAGCATATAACAAAGAAAAATGGAAGACATTTAGCCACTGGAAGCGTGTTAAAAAAAGTCATCACAGACGGAAAATTATTTCTAAAATCCTCTCCCGGAAAATATTTTTCATCCGCGTTTATTATTTCGCTGGCTAGTTTGCTGCTCTTTTATTTGCACATGCATGTTGGTTATCAAGCCATTTCTCTTCTGTTTCTATTTATCATTTCTCTTTTACCATTAATGAACTTTGGTCCCGGACCTATTTTTCTTGCTGCCGTAATGAGCGCATTTATCTGGAATTTTTTCTTTATCCCCCCATCATTCACTTTACGGATCGGGAAAGTTGAAGATGTACTAATGTTTATTATGTATTTCATCATTGCGTCGGTCTTAGGCTTACTCATTTCAAGAATTCGTACGCAGCAGGTTTTAATTAATCAACGAGAGAAAAGAACTGCTTCGCTTTACAATCTTTCAAAAGAACTTTCTTCCGCTAAAAGTTTGGATGATATTGTACTGTGTTCTGTTACACAACTAAAGGACATCTTTGGCGCAGAAACTGTATTCGTATTTTTTGAAAACGAAAAGAAACTCCAAGCAGAAGCTCATCCGTATAGTACGTTTCAAATTGATCAGGGTGAGTGGAATATTGCTCAATGGGTTTTTGCAAACTCAGAGAAAGCCGGAAGATTTACCAACACTATGCCAATTACTCCAGCAATTTATTATCCTCTTAAAACCAAAACACTAAACCTTGGTGTAATTGGTCTGGAGTTTCCAGAATCGGCTTCTCTAACAAGCGATTCTGTTTCGTTGCTGGAAACTTTTCTTTCACAAATTAGCATAGCATTAGAACGAGATTATTTAAAAGAATCCGCTAAGAATAATTTGATAATATCCGAGTCTCAAAAACTTTATAAAACATTATTCGATTCTATTTCACACGAACTTAAAACTCCAGTTACAACAATCATTGGCGCGGTTAGCTCACTCAAAGATGAAAAAATCATAAAGAACCAATCTGTTTTTTCCCGATTGATAGACGAAACCAACATAGCCGCCGAAAGATTAAACCGCTTAGTAGAAAATTTACTAGATATCACGCGGCTCGAAAGCGGTAATATTATCTCTAAGAAAGAGTGGCATTCTGTTTCCGATTTAATTAATTCCGCTTTACAACGCCTCAAACACGAATCCATTCAGCATGAAATAAATTTTGTGGTTAATGAGGATGTTGAATTAATTCAATTTGATTTTCCTTTGATTGAGCAAGCGCTAATCAACTTAGTACATAATTCAATTGAGTACACTCCGCCGGGAAGCAAAATTGAAATCTTTGCTAAGAAATTTGCCGATAATCTAATGTTATCCATTTCCGATAACGGTCCGGGTTTCCCCTATAACACCGTTAAGTATTTATTCCAAAAGTTTTACCGCGTTCCGGGCACCAAAGCGGGCGGCACCGGACTCGGTCTATCAATTGCACGTGGATTCATTGAAGCGCACGGCGGCTCAATAACGGCACAGAACAAGAGTGCTGGCGGCGCCGAATTTATTATTTTATTACCAACCAAATAGAAAAACATGGCACCACAAAACTGCATAGTAGTAATTGATGACGAATCGCAAATAAGAAAGATTCTTTCGATCACACTTGAGGCGGAAGAATATAAAGTTATTGAAGCCGCCAAAGGCAAGGATGGAATTGTTGCGGTTGCTAATTTTCATCCGCAGTTGGTTATTCTGGATCTCGGTTTGCCTGATCAAGATGGATTTTCCGTACTGAAAGAAATTAGAACCTGGTCAAACGTTCCGGTAATAATTCTCTCTGTTAAAAGCTCCGAAGAGGATATTGTCAAGGCTCTTGATCTTGGTGCTGACGATTACATTACCAAACCATTTAACACTTCCGAGCTTCATGCTAGAATCCGCGCCAATATTCGCCGCAATCAACAAATTGAAAACGAACCCTTCTTAGTAAACGGAAAACTAAAAATTGATTTCTCGAAACGAATTGTACTAAGAGGAAACAAGGAATTAAAACTAACCAACACAGAATATTTATTACTTAATCTTTTTTTCAAAAATCTTGATAAAGTTCTCACTCACAATTTTGTTCTAAAGGAAATTTGGGGACCAACACACACTGAGGACTCCCAATATCTGCGCGTTTTCATTGGTCAAATTAGAAAGAAAATTGAAGATGATGCTTCACAACCCAAATATATTTTAACTGAATCGGGTGTTGGCTACAGAATGAAATTGCTTGCATGATTTAGTTTTAGAATAAATCACCATGCCTTTCTAAACATCCTCATTGGTTATAGCTAATTCACCGTTTTGACTTAAGAACACTACATTTATTTCTCACTTGGAATATTAACGCAAAAACAATTCCATGTTTCTATAATGAACATTTTAAATTGA
>DAIEQT010000455.1 GCA_027347545.1 Ignavibacteria bacterium
TTTTTGATCTCTTGCGCAATTGTTTGATTCGCCAGTGATGAACAATTTATCAGAACATTCATGTATGCACCTTTGGAAGCAGTAACTACTAACGCGGCAGCAACTCCGGCATCAGATAAAGAGTTTTTATTTCCTTTCTCGATTACAACTTTTAATAATGGCAAAAGTTCTTTTGCCTTCTGCATAACATCTGCCGGTACTTCCGTAGCTCCGAGTGTAGCTTGTTCAATAGCTTTGCTGCGTACATCTTTATCAGCTTCAGTTTCTTTTGGCAATTTAAACGCTTCCATTACTTTATCGAACGCTGCGTTGTCTTTCTTTCCTAATTCAAAGAATTCTTTCTGATAAACATCCAATTTTGTTTTCAGGGAAATCATCTCTGCTTCAACTTCGACATATTTTTTCTTTCCTATTGTTAAACCACAGACCATAGCACCCAAGCTTGAAGAAAGTGCGCCGCATAGTGCCGCTACATTTCCACCGCCGGGAGTTGGAGCGTTTGAAGATAAGTCATCAAAGTATTGTTGCAACGATTTAGATAAATCCATTTTATATCCTCTTCATTTTTCTAATTACTAGACACTCAGTACTAAATACTACTAAGTAGATATTCAATTATTTTTTCTTCTGGTTTAAACGCATTTAGCGAACTTAAGCCCAAATTTTCAATTGCAATTTCAACAAGTTTCTTTTCATCTGTTTCTTTTCCGCTTGAGTAAAACTTTCCGGCATCAAGCAAAGAGGCGAGGGGAACAAGCCCGACAATTTCGCTTCCGGTAACTGTAACACCAAGACGGGCTGCTTCTTTCTTCACTTCCTCAAATGCAACATGAATTGGAGTAACAGTATAGTTCGTTAAGTTCATCGAAACTTGTGTTAAATTATATTTCTCCAGAGAAACACCCATACCTTTAACTTCCTTTAACTTGCCCGGAATCTTAATAGGCTTTCCATCAACTTTGATGATTGCGCCGTTTTCATCGCGCTTGGAATAGCCGCTTTCGCGAAGAACTTCACCGATTTCTTTTGCAAACTTTACGTCTGTTGAGTTGATATTAACATTGTAGGCAACCAAAAAGAAACGGGAGCCGGTAACAATTCCACCGAGTTTTGGATTGAAAACCGCTTCGCCAAAATCGGGGACCCAATTTGGATCTTGCAATTTAGCTTTTAAACCCTCGTATTCGCCCTGGCGAATGCTGGGCAAACTTTTTCTTTCCGGTTTGCGGGCGGCTGCTTCATAAAGATAAACCGGCACATTTAATTCTTTTGAAATGATTTCGGCAAATTGCTCAGAAATCCTAACACATTCTTCAGTCGTAACATTTGAAACCGGAACGAAAGGAACAACATCAATTGCGCCTAAGCGAGGATGCTCTCCTTTGTGATTTCTCATATCAATGCAGCTAGCAGCTGCACGGCAAGCGTTAACCGCACCATTTAGAATTCCGGTTTCGTTACCAGCCATTGTAACAACTACACGGTTATAATCTGCATCAGGCTCTAAGCT
>DAIEQT010000456.1 GCA_027347545.1 Ignavibacteria bacterium
ATCTTTTTGTTTCAAAGTTTTCATCTTTTCATTTCAGCGCGGAATATTTTCTTACTCGATTCTAAAACGGAACGCCCCTTCATAGTTAACTGCCAAAAGAACCGTTACGAATCTACCCGGCTTTGATTGAGATTTGCTTTAACTTTTCTTAGAAGTAACAGCAGTGAAATTTGGATAAACTCTTTTTACATCTTCGCTTTTTGCACTTGGGGCAGACAAAGGTTATTGTTTAAATTATAAGCATCAACTAGTATGAGTTACCTTGTTAATTAATTGTTAAACAAGACTAATCCCTTGACTATCCCTTCCTAAAAAATTATTTTGTTTTTAGATATACTTGTTGTGCGAGGGAAAATCATTTTCACAAGTCATATCTACTTAAAAAGTATTTTAATTACTTTTTATTCAAGCCCAACTTCGAAAAGTATACTCTGGGGATTTTAATTATTTCGTAATAATTCAGGAGAATGAAATGAAGAATAGTTTTATTCTATTTGTATTATTTGCTTTTGTCTTTACGAGCGCAGGTTTTGCTCAGAAAAATCAAACGGTGGCATATCCTTACGGACAGTTACCACAGCAATTCAAATCCTACAGTAGAAACAACGGTGTAACGCAATCTGTTACCACAAATTCAAATATTTCCCAAGCAACAACCGCTCAACTTTCAACTACTGCAACAGCTTCAACAGTTTACGATATTACTTCTCTATCAAATTCTATTACTGCCGGTGGCGATAGACTTGTTGCAACACAAAATTCCGACGGTGGTTGGGGTTGGCCTGTGTCCGGCGTCAGTGCAAAAAATACGATCGGACCAATTGCAATGGGATTAGCTCAAGCGTATTTGGAATCCGGTAGTAGTTCACATCTTGCTGCATTATCTAGAACGGCTTCTTTCTTGCTAACCAAAACAAATAATTTTTCATCTTCAGATGGTTATTTAGCTGCACAGCTAGATAAAATATTCGGAGGCAATACTTATTCATCATTTGTAAAAGCAAACTTTTTTGACAAACTTGATAATGGGACATACAACAGAAACGGCGCCGGAACTTTGTACTCTACTACAAGTTACATTCAATTGTTGCTTAATACACGCGGGAACTTAGCAGCGTGGGATTTGGGATTAGGACTTGTAGGCGCTGCTTCTTGTGGAGCGAACACAACAGAATGGATTGCAGGAGTGAAGCAAGCGATCAACCAGCTTAACGGAAACAACTATTACGATGTTCTCGGTCTTGCCGGAGCTATTTACGGTCTTGCGTTCGTTCACGAAGATTTTAATCCTACCGCGGGACAACATGCCTCTGCTAACAACATCAACGATCTCGCAAACACTCTAGCAAGTTACCAAATAGCTGGTGGAGGCTTTGCCTGGAATCAAGCTTGGGTAATTCCAAATGATGGCGATGAAGCAATGCAAGAAACTGCTTATTCAATTCTTGCGCTTGCTGAAGTTAACAGAGCTGCATTCTCAAAGAATATTCTCGGTGCTGCTTATTATTTGATGAGCGTCCAACTTGCTAATGGCGGCTGGGAAGGATATGTCGGTTATGGAGAAAATAACGAAGTCACCGGCGAAGTACTTTGGGCTCTTAGCAGCATCTCTGCTAACGACATGAAAGTTGCTGCTGAAGATGAAATGATTCCATATACTTCAAACAGCGATAAAAAAATACGTCGTGCTGCTCAAGAAGCAGTGAAGCATATTAACGAAAGTCTCGATGCTGATCTTTGGGTGGATTTGAATCATCTTTCAGATAAAGGTGAAAAAGTATTCGATGAAGAGAACGACGCTGTTGAGTCATTGTCAGAAAAGAAATTTACCGGGCAGTTTAGTAGCGATGCGCTGACTACGATTAAATTTCTGGTTACAGCAGATAAGAAACTTGCACAGACAGCTATTAACGAAGTAGTTTGTAACGGCGATAGCAAATGTGAAAACAATCTTCACAAAGCAAACGAGCAAATGGCAAAAGCTGCGTTAGCATTTAGTAATGGAGATTACGGCAAGGCAATTGATGGTTACAAGAGTGCATGGAAAAAAGTAAGTTCTATCCGTGAAGAAGACGATCACAATAATCAATCCCTTTCAATGTTGGGCGCTGTTAATTCTTCAAACGTAAACCCTCTGCCATCACAATTCGAACTGGATCAGAATTATCCAAATCCGTTTAATCCTTCTACGGTAATAAGATTCCAATTACCACAGTCGTCTTTTGTGATTGTAAAAGTGTATGACATACTCGGTCAAGAAGTCAAAACACTTGTAAACGGAGTTAGAGATTCAGGCTCATATAACGTACAATGGAACGGCGACAATAATTTTGGAGCTAAAGTAGCAAGTGGAATTTACATTTATCGGATTCAAGCGGGAACATTTTCTCAAAGCATGAAGATGATTTTAATGAAGTAAAATATTAAAATAAAAAAAGGGATGGTCGCACATCCCTTAATTTTTTTGTGATTTGTTACCACACTGGGTTTATCGAAGTGTGGGCAGAGATCCCGATTTCGCTTTGCTCATCGGGATAAACTTCATCTTACCGCCGACACAA
>DAIEQT010000095.1 GCA_027347545.1 Ignavibacteria bacterium
CCACTGTTCGCAATATGTTTTATCGGTGAAGGAATAGAAAGTTTATCATAAAAGGAAACGGTTTCCAAAAACCGCTCTAACTGAATTTTTGCAAAGGTTAAATCGCTGCTGTCCGAACTTGCGAAGTGAGAATAGATTCCAGTTATATCAATGTGTTTGCAATTTAGGCTGGCTTCTAAAAGTTTTTCAGCGTTGTAATAGTGCACGCCAATTCTTTCCATTCCGGTATCAATCTTAAGATGAATACGCGCACGCTTATTCATCTGCCGCGCAACTTCTTCAATTTGATTTAGCTTACCAACCGAAGATGCTGTAATGGAAAGATCATACTTAATGAAATGTGGAATTTGATTTCCCCAAATTCCACCAAGCACTAGAATGGGAGTTGTAATTCCTTGACGGCGCAAAAGAATTCCTTCCTCGAGAACAGCAACTCCAAGATAATCAGCATTCAATTCTTGCATCAATTGAGCAACTCGTACAAGCCCGTGTCCGTAAGCGTTGGCTTTTAGCACAGGCATTACCATTGCGCTTCCGGCGCGGGCTTTAATTCTCTTAAAATTTTCAGCCAGAACTTTCAGATCAACCTCAACACGAGTTGGTCTTAAAACTTCTTCTCCGCTAATTGTAGCGTGGTTAATTTCGCCGCTCATTTTTCATTCTTTAATCATTAATTCCCCGACGCTTGCGTCGTGGGTTACAATTTTATGACGAAGGTCGAGTATTAAATACTTCGACCGAATTTTAAAAAGCCCTTCCCTTTGGGAAGGGTTGGGATGGGCTTTTATTTAATGTAAAGATAAATTTTTTGAACAAAATAATGCATTGTTCCTTCGGGGCATTTAATTGTATTTTTAAGAAGCGATTCATAACAAAAGATAAAATGAAAATACTTTTTATAGGTGGAACAGGAGTTATAAGCTCCGAATGTTCAGAATTATGTATTGAAAAAGGAATTGATTTGTTCCTTTTGAATAGAGGAAAATCATTTAGAACGCCGCCGGCTAACGCAACCATAATTAATTCGGATATACGCAATGTAAGCGGGACTCAAAATGCAGTAGCCGGGCATAAGTTCGATGTTGTTGTTGATTGGATTGCTTTCAACGAAAAACATGTGAAGGATGACTTTGAATTGTTCAAAGATAAAACCGAACAGTTTATTTTTATTAGCTCAGCGTCAGCTTATCAAAAGCCAATTCCTAAATTGCCGATAACCGAAGAAACGCCTCTCGCAAATCCGTTTTGGGCTTACTCACGCGCCAAAATTGATTGCGAGAAATTTTTGATGCGCATGTACAAAGAGAATGGTTTTCCTGTTACCATTGTTCGACCGTCTCACACATACGACGAAACAAAAAATCCGCTCAAAGGAGATTATCTTCCTTTCTTTAGAATGAAAGAGAGCAAACCAATAATTATTCATGATGATGGTAATTCGCTGTGGACGTTAACGCACACAAAAGATTTTGCAAAAGGATTTGTAGGCTTGCTGGGCAATAAGAGAACAATCGGCGAAGCTTATAACATAACATCAGATGAAACGCTCGCTTGGAATGAAATAGCCAAACTGCTTGCAGAAAAAGCCGGCTACGATTTGAAGATAGCTCACATTCCATCGGAGTTTATTAAGCAATACGACGAAGAGTGGGGCGACGGGCTTCTTGGCGATAAAGCCCACAGTGTCAAGTTTGATAATTCCAAGATCAAGACAATTGTGCCGGAGTTTAATCCGCAGATTAAATTTGCAGAAGGCGCTGGCGAAATCGCAGATTATTATGTTACCAGAAAAATGAACAATAACGTTGATAATGCTCTGGATCAATTAATGGATAAAATTATTCACAATTACTCAATTCAATAAACGAAAGAAAATGAAATGAAATTATCACGTATAGTATTCGCCGTACTTGTTTTTTTTATCAGCACATCATCATGCTTATTTGCTCAATCGCCAGACGAATCAATTGAAAAATTAAAAGGTGGAAATGAGCGTTACATTACGGACAAACCAACACATCAAAACCAAAAAAGTACAAGAAGAACAGAAGTTGCAAAGGGACAAAAGCCATTTGCAGTTATCGTAACTTGCTCAGATTCACGCGTTCCTCCGGAAATTCTTTTCGATCAAGGTATCGGAGATTTGTTTGTAATTCGCACCGCTGGAAATATTCTTGACGATATTGGTTTGGGAAGCATTGAATATGCAGTTGAACATCTGAACGTTCCGCTTGTTGTTGTGCTTGGACATGAGCGTTGCGGTGCTGTATCAGCAGCAGTAGAAGGCGGCGAAGCGCCGGGGCATATTAAAACTTTAGTATCAAATATTATGAGAGCTGTAGAAAAAGCTCGTTCCAAGAAAGGTGATTTGCTAGAGAATTCAATCAAACAAAATGTTGACAATGTTGTTGAACAAATCAGTAAATCAAAACCAATTTTGGAAGAGTTTATACACGAGAAAAAGATTAAAGTAATTGGCGCACGCTACGACTTGGACGATGGCGCAGTTAGTTTTTTCAATACCGACTCTCATTGATTTCCTTCTTGAGGTGAAGTATGATAAAAAATAAAGCATTGATAATTGTATTGGGATTCATGTTATTCTTTGCTTTTGGCTGTGTTGATAAAGCATTTGAGCCGGTTACAGATTCTTTGGAAGATAATTATACGCGGTGGAAATCTCTCGGCATTTCTGATTACAGCATGGTTCAGTCCCAATTATGTTTCTGTATTTATGGTGGCGATAAGATGTTTATACTGGTGCGAAACAATAAAATTGTTAGTATTCAAGATTCCGCCGGAGTAATACAGGTCCCGCAAGAGCAGTGGCATTGGTTTAAAACGATTGACCAATTGTTTGAGACTGCTATCAAAGCAAAAAACAATAAACCCAATTCGTTTCAAATACAATTCAACAAAGAATATGGATTCCCAGAATACTTCTGGGTGGATCCAATTGCGCAAGCTGCTGACGAAGAGTACGGATATTCAACAACAAATTTTAGAGCACTAAAATAGAAAGCGAAACAAAGTGACTTTTTTACAAATATTTGGCTACACCGCCTCAGCAATAATTGCTGTTTCTTTAATGATGAGCTCAATTGTTAGATTGAGAATTATAAATCTATTTGGAGCTACTTGTTTTTCCATTTACGGATTTTTAATTGGCGCTTATCCCGTTTTTATACTTAACGGATTCATAGCGGTGATAGATATTTACTACCTATTGCAAATCTTTGGAGCGAAAGAATATTTTAGAGTGCTGGAAGTAGAAGCAACCTCAGAGTATCTCGACTATTTTTTGAAATTTCATGCAAAAGAAATTAACAAGTTCATTCCAAGTTTTAAGTTTGAGCCGAATGATAATTACCACGTAATGTTTGTTCTGCGCGATACAATTCCCGCCGGACTTGTTATTTCAGAATATCTTGACGAGGGTGTGGTTTATATGAAGATTGATTTCGCTATTCCCGGCTACCGAGATTTTAAAATGGGCAAATATGTTTTTGCGGAAATTTTTAAGCAAAAGAATGTTAAAAAAATCTATAGCGATCCGGGAAATAAAAAACACGAAGTGTATCTGAAAAAAATGGGTTTCGTACAAACCGAATATAATTCACAGCAGCTCTACTGTTTGGAAGTAAAGTAAATGAAAAAAATACTTTTCGAGGTTTGTGTTGATTCTGTTGAATCGGTAATTAATGCTGAAACCGGCGGCGCTGATAGAATCGAATTGTGCGCAGACTTGCTGGCAGGTGGAATAACTCCAAGTTATGCAATGATTAAACTCGTGCTGGAGAAATTAAAAATTCCGGTAAATGTAATTATTCGTCCGCGCGGCGGAGATTTTCTTTACACAGATTATGAATTTGAAGTGATGAAGAAGGATGTGGAGTTTTGCAAGCAAGCTGGAGTTAACGGAGTTGTAATAGGTATTCTAAAAGATGATGGAACAATTGATAAAACAAGAACTAAAGAGTTAATTGAAACCGCCAAGCCAATGAGTGTTACATTTCACCGTGCATTTGATATGACTCGCAATCCGGAAGAAGCGCTGAATACTTTGATTGAGCTTGGCATTGACCGGTTGCTTACATCCGGACAAGAAGCCGATGTGCACAAAGGAATTCCAACTTTGAAAAGGTTAGTTGAGCTTGCAAGAGATAGAATTATAATTATGCCGGGCGGTGGAGTAAACGAAAGCAATATTAAAGAAGTTGTTGAAAAAACCGGAGTTAAAGAAATTCATGCTTCGGCGAGAGAGAAGACAAGAAGTAAAATGAATTATATTAACACAAGGACTTCTATGAGCGATTCCCAAAACATGGAAGAGTATGATTTAATGGTTACGTCTGCGGAAAGAATCAGGGCGATGGTAAATGCAATTAAACAATAGGTAAAAATGAACGACATAGAAATTCTTTACGAAGACAATGATATCATCGCAGTTAACAAACCGGAAGGATTAGCTTCTATCCACGATAGCGCCGGAGAGAAAGAAGACTTGCAGACAATTCTTTCCGAGCGGTGCAAGCTAAAAGTCTTTGTTGTACACCGGTTAGATAAAGAAGTGAGTGGAGTTATTGTTTATGCCAAGAACGCTGCAACGCATAAATTGCTAAACAAACAATTTGCGGAAAGAACAGTGAAGAAAAGTTATGTTGCACTAGTTCACGGCAAGATGATGAAGGACGAAGGTTCAATAAATAAACCAATACGCGAGTTTGGTTCCGGCAGAATGGGAATTGATGAAGCAAAAGGCAAACCGAGTAAAACACTTTATAAGGTGATGAAGAAATACCCATCTTATACGCTGATTGAGTTGAATCCAACAACCGGAAGAAGGCACCAGCTTCGTGTGCATCTTTATTACATTGGCAATTCAATAGTTGGAGATGTACGCTACGGAGAGAAAATGGTTCAAGAAAAATATCCGCGCCTAATGCTTCATGCTAAAGAACTTGTTGTCGCTATCAACGGTTCGGAAAAAACATTCAGCGCAGATATTCCTCAATCATTTTCAAAATACCTTCAAGTAATAGATGAATGACACAAGGAAGTCTCTTCCCATAACATTTGTGTGTGTCTTCAATGTAATAATCGTTAGTTGATAGAGTTGCGCTTGCATTGTAGAGCAGCGCACCGCCGGGCGAATCCACTACCAAGCTTTTGTGCAGCGAGGTTTCCAAATATAACTTAGAGGACTAACAGAACCCCTTTTTCATGCCCACCTCATACACGCAGAATATGATGTAGAGAAAAAAAACTACACTATAACAAGTTAAACTCTTACCTAAATGTAATTGTCGAATAATCAGAAACAATAAATCTGGAGACGAAATGAAAAAGTTACTTGCAGTAGGAATGATAGTATTGGCAGTATCCTCATTAATGCCGGGACAAGCAGCTACACCGGGTATAAATAAAACGCAAAAGAATCAGAAAGCAAGAATTTACCATGGTGTAAAAAGCGGCGAGCTAACCAAGCATGAAGCGCGTCAGCTTCATAAACAGCAAGTTCATATTCAGAGTGATAAGAAATTTGCGAAGATAGATGGAGTGGTTTCTTCACAAGAAAGAAAACACATTAAGCAAGACCAGAAAAAGGTAAGTAAAAATATTGCTGTGAAAAAGCATAATTGATTTGAGAGAAGAAACAAAAGCTAATTTGTCCTAACCCATACATACCCCTCTGTCCGCTTTATAGGAAACTGTAAAGCGGACTTCTTTTTTGATAAAAAGAAACCCGTCTGTTGATGGGTTTCTTTATGGGAGGTATGTATGAGAAATTGGAGAAAAATTATAATCTGAAGAATGCGCCGGCTGTTACATAGCCAATTCCATAACCGAGTTCGCCAAAAACGCCCCAGTTATTACCAACTGCATAACGAGCGCCAACATGGAAACCAATAAGTACAGAGCTAGCAGCGGCACTATAAGAAACACCTAAACCTAAGTTGCTTGGCTCGGTTACACTCACAACATTATATCCAACGGTTGCGCCGGCATAAGCATCTAATTTATCGCTTGGTTCCATAAAGTGATATTCGCCTCTAGCACCAACTATTATGTAGCTGTATTTCCATTCGTAGGATTTTCCGAAGAAACCAAAATCATATTTTGAACCGGCATAACCAACAATACCGCCAACAGAAATTTTATCTGTTAAACCAAATTGCAAACCAACACTCACTGGCGGAATAGTAGCGTCTCCCTCAAGACCAGCGAAACCTAAGCCAGCGCCAATATTTAATACTTTTCCTTTTTGGTTGTAACCTTGTGCAAATGTTGTTGATGAAACTAACAAAGCAACTGCAAATAATGTAAACAGTACTTTTTTCATTTTTGAACCTCTTCTAATTGATTGATAATGAATGAAACTAAGGAAGGAATTTCAAATAGAATGCCAAGTCTTATTTTGCTTTTTAATGCGGTAATTTAAACCAAAGCAGCTTCGGTCCTGTTTCGTGTTGCAAAGTTGCAACAAGCTATAAACGTCAATGTTGCAATTATCTTACTTAACTCATCTTACATAGTTAATTCTTAATCTTGCTCTTAATCATAATCTTAATCGGATTTAGAACCAGATTACGAGCAAGGTTACGATTAAGACTATGAAAGTGCGTAACATCAGTTACTTAAAATAGATGTCTGTATTAGACTTAATAAACTCTTATTTTAGAGCCGGCTTTTTAATGCATATTTGGAGTAACATGATGATTCAAACTTTCCGCAATTACACACTCTTAGCAACAATTTTTGCTTTGCTTCTTTTTACAAATCTGAATTTATATTCACAAACATTAGATCAAAAGATTAACGACCTAATTTCTAAGATGACACTTGTAGAGAAAGTTAAGCAGCTTCATCAAGAAGGCTCGTTTAATACTCAAGACAATACACGCTTAAACGTTCCTGGTTTTGTTATGTCGGATGGACCGCATGGTGTTCGGAATGGAATGGCTACTTCATTTCCGGTCGGAATAGGAATGGCGGCTACCTGGGATATTGATGTTGCGTACAGAGTTGGTGAGGCAATGGGAAAAGAATTCCGCGGGAAGGGAATTCATCAGGCGCTAGGACCTTGTTTAGATTTAACCCTCGATCCTCGTAACGGACGAACACCGGAAAGCACAAGTGAAGATCCCTTTTTAAACTCGAAAATCAATACAGCGCTTGTTCAAGGAATTCAATCAACGCCGGCAATTGCTACAATAAAACATTTCTACACAGAATACAGACAAAACGGAAGAACAACTAATAACTACACTCTCTCACAAAGAAATTTACTTGAGCAACACGGGCTTCAATTTAGGGAAGCAATTCAAAACGGCGGTGCGTTCAGCGTTATGAGTTCGTATAATTGGTTAAACGGAACTAGCGCGGCAAAAAATTCAACTTTGCTTTCAACTAATCTTAGAACCAAGTGGGGATTTCCATTTTATGTGGTAAGCGATTGGGGTTCAATATATTCACCCAATCCAGAAAATGCTCTGAAAGCCGGATGCGATATTGAAATGGGTTCAACTCTTTATCAAGACCCAACAACAGGAATATTAAATTTAGTTAAGACAGGCAAACTTGATTCAACAGTAGTTACTAACGCCGTTAAAAGAGTTTTGCGAGCAAAATATTTATCCGGAATGATGGATTACTATCCGCAAGGCGATCCCGGAGATGTAAACAGTACGGCTCATCAATTGCTTACTCTTGAAGCCGGAAAGAAAAGTTTAGTGCTGTTGAAGAATCAAGACAATATTCTTCCGTTGAATAAAAATTCTGTAACAAAAATTGCTGTGATAGGACCAAATGCCGCGGTAATGCAAACGGATGGCAGCGGAAGCAGCTGGGTTGATCCGTTCTACAAAGTTTCTCCCAAAGAGGGAATTGAAAAGTATGTTGGAGCTTCAAGAATTTTATATGCTAAAGGTTGCGAAATAAGCGGAACAAGTTATGCGAGCGATTTAAATAGCGCGCTTACATACGCTAGCCAAGCCGATGTAGTAATCTTTTTCGGCGGGCTTGATCAAACACAAGAAGGTGAAGGATTTGATAGAGTAAACAATTCTATTGAGTTGCCGGGCAAACAAAAAGATTTAATAAAACTGCTTGCATCTGCAAACAAGAATATTATTGTGGTATTAATTAGTGGCGGGATTTGTACGGTTACCCCATTCATAAACGATATTAAAGGATTGCTCTACGGATTTTATCCCGGACAAGAGGGGGGCAACGCAATTGCTCAAGTATTGTTCGGAGATTATAATCCAAGCGGTAAACTTCCGGTTTCAATGCCCCAAACCGATTCTCAACTTCCGGATCGAAACTCGAACAATTTGGATAACAATGTAGGAGGCGGCTACCGCTGGTTAGATAAAAACAACTCTACTCCTCAATTTGCTTTTGGTTATGGCTTAAGCTACACAACATTTTCATTTAGCAATTTCCAAATGTCTCACACAGGCAGAGCTTATTGGGATGATAATATTTGGTTTACGGTAGATGTTACAAACTCCGGAACCCGGGCTGGCGAAGAAGTTGTCCAGTTTTATATTGGGGGAAGCACAGGGTTCATCACAAGAAATAAAAAAGATCTAAAAGGGTTTCAAAAAATTTACTTAGAACCCGGCCAAACAAAAACAGTAACATTCAACGTAACACCAAACGAGCTTTATTATTTTAGACAGCAAAGCAACAGTTACGAAATTGATCCGGGTCCATATACTTTTTACGTCGGAAATTCATCTGATAATCTTGTATTTACCGGCAAGTTTGATATTATCAACAGACCACCGTTACCGGATTTACAAATTGCGAACATTTATACAGTTCCCCGTTATCCGCTTGAAGGAGATAAGGTAATTTTTCTTGCCACAGTTTTGAACCGAGGCACGGGAAGAAGTCCTTCGGCAACTTTCCATGAAGTGTCATTCAAAGTGAACGGGAAAATTGTTAGCCGTTCGGTAGCCATGTCCGATTCAATACCAAAAGCTGGAATGGCGTTAGTTTGCGGAAACGTTGGTGAAACTACCGACATCACTACAAATTATTGGATTGCGGAAAAACCGGGCAACTATACAATTGAAGCAATTATTGATGATAAAAACGCAATAACTGAGATGGTTGAAAATAACAACACGAAAACAAAAACACTCCGTGTATATAATAAACCGGCGGTTAACTTAGCTCTAAAGAAAAGTGTAACAGCTACTTCTGTAGAATCGCTTAATTATGTTGGAGATAATGCAGTTGACGGAAGCTACGCTACGCGCTGGTCTTCACAATTTACTGATCCGCAAATATTTACGATTGACCTTGGCACGCAGCAAGAATTTAATGAAATTAGAATCACATGGGAAGCCGCATACGGAAAAGAATATATTATCGAAACCTCTAAGGATGGATCAATCTGGAAAAAAGTTGTAGAGCAGAAAAACGGAAACGGTAATGTTGAAAAATGGAACGTTACAGAAAACGCAAGATATATTCGCTTAATTGGAACAAAAAGGGGAACGGAATACGGTTATTCCATTTATGAGTTTGAGGTTTACAACCAAACTGCTTCTGCCATAGTGAACGATGAAGAAAATCTTCCATTCAATTTTTCATTGGCAAACAATTATCCAAATCCGTTCAATCCAGAAACAACCATTGAATACACAATTCCGAAAGCAACGAACGTTGAGATAAAAGTTTACGATGTTCTCGGCAGGGAAATTGCAACACTCGTTAATGAATTTAAACAAGCCGGAAAGTATCATTCTCAATTCTCAATTAGCAATTTACAATTATCCAGCGGAGTTTATTTCTACAGAATGAGTACAGAAGGTTTTACACTTGTAAAGAAAATGATGCTTCTCAAATAATTTTGGAAGAGTTATGAGTAAAACTACTTTCGGTTTTATTCCTGTTGCAAGTAGCGGTTTACCAAAGCCGGTGGAGGAAATTGGTTCGGAGTATCGGCAGCAC
>DAIEQT010000488.1 GCA_027347545.1 Ignavibacteria bacterium
AAGTTGAGTTACTTTATGCGAAGAAGCATCTTACTCAGCCGGAGAATTTCACTTTTGCTTACCACACGCATGACAAAAAGCATCCCAACAAATCCTAAGAGCATAATTAGCTTATAAGCAAACGTTAATCCAACATTGTAATAGATATAATAATAAACTCCACTTGTGGTAAATAAAAGGAAAATTATACGAGCGATTTTCGACAGCTCATATTCAATCTTGTAAAACTTTTGAGAGTAATAGTACAATCCGTAAGCCATAACAATATATGAGGCAAGAGTGGCAAGCGCCGCACCCATAATACCCCAAACCGGAATTAGTAAAAGGTTAGCAATAACATTTACAATTGCACCAGCTCCTGTTACAATTGGAAAATATTTTGTCTTTTCTTCGATATAAATGCCAGCTTGAAAGTTGTAGTAAATTCCGTTGAATAAATAGCCAAGCAAAATGATTGGAACTATTACAAGTCCATCCTGGTAGCGCTCTTGATAAATCGAAATGCCAAAAAGCTTCATCTTCATTACATCATCAATAAATAACGAAATTACTATCCAGAGAAGGCTGGTAAATAGAAGAAATAATGTTAAAACTTTCGCAAAGATTTCTTTAGCATTCTTTTCTTTCGCGTTCGTTAGAAAAAACGGCTGCCACGCAAATTGGAACATCATAACAACAAGCATCATTAACGTTCCAAGTTTGTAAGAAGCAGAATAAACGCCAAGCGTTTCATAATTTGTTAACTTCTCAACCAACGGTCTATCTATCACTTGTACAATCGTAGCTGATAAGCTCGCCGGTAAATATGGTACACCAAACCAAAACATTTTTCTTAGATACTCTTTATCAATTTTCATAACTAGGTTTTGAAGGATATCTGGAGCGAGTAACACAAGATTTAGTAAAGAAGCTATTAAATTAGCTATGAAAATTGATTCCATTCCCCATTTCAATTTAATAAAGAAGAATAAATTCAATAAGAGATTTACAACAATGTTAATCAAGCGAATGAGGGCAAACCTCTTTGACTTTCTTTCTAAGCGGAGATATGCGAATGGAATTATTGTAACTGTATCTAAAATCAAGATGAAAATGAGATAGTAGAAGAACCGATAGAACCGTTCTGCATCAATCAGCAAATACTTTTCCGGAATATCCAGATAACTCATAAACGAATTCTGGAGGAAATAAAGCGCTACTGATAAAATGATTGTAGTTACTGTAACAGCAAGTAATGCGGTAGAAAAAACTTTCTTTTTAGTTTCGCCGGAATTGAGTGATGCATACTTCATAAAAGCCGCATCCATACCATAAATAAATACAACATTCAGAAATGCTATGGCGGCGTAATAGTTATTGTAAATTCCCATTTCACCTTTATCGGGTAAAACGTGAGTGTAGAAAGGAGTGAGAATAAATCCAAAAAATCTTCCGAGGATTGTACTTATTCCATAAACAGCGGTGTCTTTTGTAAGTTGCTTAATCTTATCTAACATCTATGAAAATCCAGCCAAACTATTCTTGGCAATATTACTTCGTTTCAAAATATTTAGCTAAAGCGTCAATGTAAATTTTAGGGGGACGCACTGCTTTTTTGGTGTCTTCGCGAATAAACACGTGTGAAGTAAAACCCTCTGCAATAACTTCTCCGGTTTCTTTTTTCTTTACCACATATTCAACTTTGGGTCTTGGTGTGTAAAGTTCTCGTACGGTGGCATGTATCTCGAGTAAGTCATCGTAAGTTGCCGGAGAAAGATATTTAACTCCAGCCTCTATTAACGGAAGCTGATAACCTTCAGCTTCAATCATCCTGTAAGGAAATCCGATTGATCTAAAAAGTTCTGTTCTGCCAACTTCAAAGTATTCGAGGTACTTTCCATTGTAAACAAATTGCATTTTGTCCGTATCAGCATAACGAACACGAATCTCAGCGACATTAGTAATCATTAATCTATAAGAAGTTTTATGGATGAACTGCATTTACTGTAAAGACGCTCCGTTGGCAATACTGTCAGGTTAGCAGCCATAGTTTTAAAAAAAGAAAAGCAGAACGCAGATTTGTTAAGATGATTAAGATTTTTTATGATTTATCTTAATTGATCATAAAAATCATAATTAATCTGCGTGCTAAAAATCTTAACATGAAAGCATGGTCCCGAATCGTTGCTAAAAAATTCCAAAGTTACTTATTCTTCGTAAACTCCCATCTTAGCAAATTTTTCCAAACGGTTAGCAACTAACTTATCCGGCTTAATTTTAATTAGCGCGGCAAGCTCTTCCTTTAGGACAGCTTTTAATGTAACTGCCATTTGATGATGATCTTTATGCGCGCCGCCAAGCGGTTCGGGAATAATTCTATCAATAATTCCTTGTTCGAGCAAATCTTCGGCAGTAAGTCTAAGCGATTCAGCGGCTTGCTCTTTGTATTCCCAACTACGCCATAAAATACTTGAACAAGATTCCGGACTAATTACAGAGTACCACGTATTCTGTAGCATTAAAACTCTATCACCTACACCAATACCAAGTGCACCGCCGCTAGCGCCTTCACCTATAATAACAACAACTATCGGAACTTTTAGCCGGCTCATCTCGAGCAAGTTTCTGGCAATTGCTTCCGCTTGCCCGCGCTCTTCGGCTTCAATACCGGGATATGCGCCCGGCGTATCCAGCATTGTTATTACCGGAATTTTGAATTTCTCGGCAAGCTTCATCAAGCGCAAAGCTTTGCGGTATCCTTCCGGATTCGGCATTCCAAAATTTCTGAACACATTAGATTTTGTATCGCGCCCTTTTTGATGACCAATTATCATAACAGTTTGACCATCAATCTTAGCAAGTCCGGCGACAATTGCGTGATCATCCTTAAACGCACGGTCCCCATGTAACTCAATAAATCCTTCCGTTAACATGTAAATATAATCTAGCGTATAAGGGCGCTCGGGATGGCGTGCCAACTGAACTCTTTGCCAACGTGTAAGATTTGAATATATGCTCTGTTTTAACTGAAGAACTTTTTCTTCGAGAGTTTTAATTTCACTTGAAATGTCTAAAGCGGTTTCGTGCTTGCGCATTTCTTCAATTTTGTTTTCGAGATCGATAATAGGTTTTTCGAAATCGAGAACGTTCTTTGCCATTTTTACTCCGTCCTAAAAAACATTTTTGAAAATGTCTTACCAAGAATTTCCAAGTCTAGCCAAAAGCTCTGGTTTCTAGCATAGAAGATATCCAACTTTTTCATTTCGTCTGTATCGGTATGACTCAAACTCTCTATGAACCAGAATCCGGTCAATCCAACTTTACCTACATACAAACCATCATGGTAAGAAGAAGTTCGAGGGCCTATAAAAGATTTGCTTCCCACACACACTTGCGGAACGCCGAGTACGAATTGAGTAAAACTGCCCTTTCGTAACGTGAACTTCTGGAGCAAATATATAAACGGATAAACCAAAAACAAAGTTAAGAGACCGGCTATAAGATCGAAGAGTCTTTTGGTAATTCTGCTGCTTATAGTTGAAACATTGTAATTAACCTTGAGGAGCGAAATATCATCCAGCATCGTCATCGAAGATTTGCCAACTAAATAGTCCATCTCTTTTCCAACAACAAGAAACTCAACGTTCAAGCCCTGGCAATCGGAAACAACAGAAAACATTTGGTTGAAAGTCAAATCATCCGAAGAGAAAATCACTTTCTCAATCCGTTCTTCTTCAATAATTTTTTTGATATTCTCTGTAGAGCCTAAAAATTTATGAGCGCCAATTTTCTCGCCAATATTTTTGCGTGATAAGCCAATAAATCCAATAACATGATAAAGCTTCATCACGTTTGATTTTAGTTTGGAAGCAACTTCTTCAACGTGGGTTTCGCTTCCAACAATTAGTGTTCTCGCTTTTCTTGTATCCGCGGCAAGCCCAAATCGGAATATTACTTTTAAAGCAACTCGCCAGAGTAAGAATACAACAAAGCAAACAGCGTAAGTTATCAATACAACAGCACGGCTAAAGCCAAACTGTTTGAAAAAGTATGTTGTTGCTGAAAGAAAAACTAATCCGTAGATAAGTGAGATAAACATTCTGAGAACGGAAATTGAATTTTTCTTGTAAGCGCCGCTCAAAAGCGAAATAAATATTTGAATTAGCGACGGCACAAAATAAACCCAGGGCTTAGCGTAATGAGGAAATCCATGAATTCGCGGCTCGAGATATAATTTTTCGGAAATGATAACTACTGAGGAGAAAACTAAAAAATCGGCTATGATTGAGATTATCGAGAGCTTATAAACATTGGCAAAAGCAATCAGCTTGCGGAATACAATAGCTAGCTGAAGAATAGATTCAACAATAATTGAAGTTGAGAAATGCTTCTTCACAAAAAGATGCATGGCGTCGTAGAAGACTTTTGTTTCATCAATGCTGCTTCTCTTTGTGCTTTCACCTTTATAATGAATTATTTCAGTCTCGTGCACATAATAAACTTTGCAGCCGGATTTTTGAGTTCTATAGCATAAATCCAAATCCTCGCCATACATAAAAAACTGAGGATCGAAACCGCCAATCTTATCATAAACATCTTTTCGCATCATCATAAAAGCACCGCTAACAGCATCTACTTCGTATGTTTGGTTTTCGTTTAAGTAAGTAAGATTGTAGCGGGCAAACAATTTGCTTTTAGGAAACAGAGTACTCAAACCCATAACTTTTGTAAATGAAGTCCAAGGGCCCGGAAATCCTCTACGGCAAGCAAGTTGCAATGTACCATCCGGATTTAAAACCTTGCAGCCGGCAATTCCACAATCTGGCGCAGCTTCAAAGAAGCTAATCATTTTTGTAAATATGTCTTCTCTAACAATTGTATCTGGGTTAATCAGTAGAAAGTATTTCCCTTTTGCTTGCGCCAGAGCTTGGTTATTTGCCGCTCCGAAGCCAACATTCTTTCCGTTAGCAATTAGATTAACGCCGGGAAATTTTTCTTTAATAGCTTCAACGCTTCCATCATCGGAAGCATTATCAACAACAAAGATTTCTGAAGTGATTCCGGATGAAGCTTTACGGATAGACTCTAGAAGATTCAGAACGAATTCTTTTACATTGTAGTTAACTATTATAATAGATAAGTCAATCATTCCGAATTTAATTTAGTGTGCCAAAGATACTTTTGAGACGAAGCTTCCAAACCATTGTAATTGCTTCACGAACAATTTTCTTAGACATTTTGGAAGTTCCTTCAACTCTATCAACAAATGTAATTGGTACTTCTACTATTTTGAATCCGAGTTGGTAGGCTTTGTAATTCATCTCTATCTGAAATGAATAGCCGTTAGAGTGAATTTTTTCTAGATTGATTGCGCTAAGAACTTCTTTACGGAAACATTTGAAGCCGCCGGTTCCATCTTTAATAGGCATCCCCGTGATAATTCTTGTATATAAATTTGCGCCGTAGCTAAGCAGTAATCTTCTAATTGGCCAGTTGATAACACGAACGCCATAAATATATCTGCTGCCGATAACCAAATCGTACTGCTTAATCATTTCTAAAAAAGTTTCTATCTCTTGCGGGTCGTGGGAAAAATCCGCATCCATCTGAATCGCGTAATCATAGCCGTTCGCAAGCATATATTTGAAGCCGGCGACGTAAGCTGTTCCAAGTCCCATTTTACCGGAGCGCTCAATAATTTTAATTCTCGGAACAGTCTTAGCTGCTTCTTTTACCCAGCCGGCAGTTCCGTCGGGAGAATTATCATAAACCACTAAAACATCTACTGAGGGAAATGAGCTAAGTATATCAGGCAGCAATCTCTTGATGTTGTGAATTTCATTATAAGTCGGAATAATAACAAGGGCTTTCATTCGTAATGTCCTTTCCCAAAGAATACTACAAAAACTGTTCTAAAAATTATTTTGAAGTCCATGCGCAAACTCATGTTCTCAATATAAAATAAATCGTAACGAAGTTTAACTTTTACGTCTTCAATTGTCTCATCGTATTTATGTTTAACTTGAGCCCAGCCGGTAATTCCGGGGCGGACTTTTAGTCTTCGCTTATACAGCGGAATCTCTTTGGAAAGTTTCTCAACAAAGAATGGTCGCTCCGGACGCGGACCAACAAAACTCATATCACCCTTAAGAACATTGTAAGCTTGGGGAATTTCATCTAAGCGGAACTTGCGAACATATTTTCCAACACGAGTAATTCTCGGATCATCTTTAGTTGACCAAACCGGACCGGTATGTTTTTCAGCGTCAATGTACATTGTTCTGAATTTCAAAATGCGGAATGGCTTTCCGTTCATGCCGCTTCTTTCTTGCCGATAAAAAATTGGACCTGGGCTATCAATCTTTACCAAAATTGATGTAACTATAGTCACTGGAGAAGTTATTATGAGCAGTAAAAGAGAAAGCACAACATCCATTACCCGCTTTAATTTCTTTTCCCACACCGGCATTAATTCCGGCATTACATCTATTAAAGGGAAACTGTAAAGCTGTGCAATTTTTGCTTGTCCGCTAATTATGTCGTACAAATCGGGAACCATTTTGATTTCTATATTTTTATCACCGCAGCGTTCAATCACATCAACAATAATTTCTTCTTCGTTTCTACCGAGTGAAATAATAATGTTAGCAATACTTAGCCGCTCAATCACCTTCTCTAAGTTTTCTACTACATCAATAACTTTTATATTCTTAAACTCTTTGCCAATCTCATTTTCGTGTGCCGCAACGTAGCCAACAATATCTAAACCAAGCTCCTTGAATCTGCTAACTGAAGTATGAACTTCGTTCGCTTTTTCATTAAATCCAACTATGAGAGCATTTCTTCTACCAACTCCGCCGGCAAGTAATTTTCTTTGAATACTGCGGATTACTAACCTGCCGGTTCCAACTATTCCGAAAAAGATTCCCCAATAGAAGAATATGTAAAACCGGTTTGCAGACTGAACATCGCGTAAGTAATCATCGTAAAGAATTATAAAGAAGATTATAAAAATGCCAACGAAAGAAGCTTTGAAAAGAGTTGAAAGTTCATCGAGTCGAGAAAGCGCAAACCAGGTGCGGTACATTCCCACAAAAGTGAAAATGACCAGCCAATAAAAATATATTGCAAACATAGGCAATAGAAAGTCGGGCTGAGAAATCAGATCAAACCAGCCGCTTTCTACTCGAATAAAAAAGAAGGTTAGCCAAGCTATGTTAATTGTTAAAAAGTCTGTAAGCAGTACTAATATTTTTTCAATCTTTTTGTTCATTCTCAAAAATCTGTTGTTAGCGTTATATTTTTCAATCACTTTGGACTAAAGTCCATTACTAGTGCTGTTCTTTTCTAATCTCAGTTTAATTAATTCACTATAGTTACACAT
>DAIEQT010000515.1 GCA_027347545.1 Ignavibacteria bacterium
ACGTAAAGGAAGGAACTAAAGCAGCAATTGGCGAGCCGGTTATTTCAGTTGAGACGGGAGAAGTGAAAGGTGAAACGAAAGACGTGAGAAGTGAAACGGCAAAGGTGAAAGAGCCTGTCCCGAGCTCTTTTCGGGATGAAACGAAAGACGTGAGAAGTGAAACGGCAAACGAAGTAAAGAACGAAGTACAAAGTGCAAAAGATGAAGTAAAAACATCTAACGACTCAATACTCAATACTAAATACTATTCGTTTACTATTCCAACGCTCGGCGAAAATATTACTTCTGCGCAAATCACTAAGGTTCTTCTCAAAGTAGGCGATAAAGTTGAAGTTGAGCAAGTTGTTCTGGAAATTGAAACCGACAAAGCAACGGTTGAAGTTCCATCCGAAGTTAGCGGTGTTGTTAAAGAAGTGAATGTTAAAGATGGCGATAAAGTTACAATTGGTTCAGTTGCTCTCGTAATAGAAAGGGCAATTGAAAATGGAAAATTGATAATTGATAATGAAAAGCCAAAGATTAATACTGCGACGAAACCAGAACAACTCTCAATTAGCAATTCTCAATTATCAATTCAAAAAGAGCATACACACATGCCGCAGCTCGTAAATCTTCCGCGCGATATTGTTAAAGTTGTAGTTCCGGCGGCGCCATCTGTAAGAAGATTTGCCCGCGAGATTGGCGTTGAGATTAATAATGTACGCGGCAGCGGAGTAAGCGGAAGAATTTCGATTGAAGATGTAAAAGCATTTGCGAAAGCGCTGAACCAGCAGTTGCAGCAAGGCGGTGCCATTGGCGGTGCGGTTGTTGGAGTTCCGAGAGAAACACTTCCCGACTTTTCAAAATGGGGCGAGATTGACCGTCAGCCGATGAGCAATATCCGCCGCAAGACTGCTGAGCATTTATCATACGCCTGGGCTTCCGTACCCCATGTAACGCAATTTGATAAAGCTGATATAACAGAGCTTGAGAAAATCCGTAAACAGTTTGGCAAACAAGTAGAAGCAGTCGGCGGAAAACTAACCGTAACCGGAATTCTTCTTAAAGTTATTGCAAGCGCAATGAAAGTTTATCCGCAGTTCAACAGCAGTGTTGATATGGAGAAAAACGAAATCATCTATAAGAAATATCTAAACATTGGTGTAGCGGTTGATACCGAAAAGGGTTTGCTCGTTCCGGTAATTAAAGATGTTGATAAGAAAAACATAACTCAGATTAGTGTTGATCTTGCTGAGGTTTCTAAAAAAGCACGCGATAAAAAACTTGGCTTAGATGATATGCAAGGCGGATGCTTTACAATTTCTAATCTTGGCGGAATTGGCGGAACGTATTTTACACCAATTGTAAACACGCCGGAAGTAGCAATACTTGGCGTTTCAAAATCATCTTATGAGCCGGTTTATGTTGACGGCAAGTTTGAACCTCGCCTGATGATGCCTCTTTCACTTTCTTACGATCACATAATTATAGATGGCGCTGATGCAATTCGTTTCTTACGCTGGGTAATCAACGCGCTGGAAAATCCGTTTTTAATGTCACTATAACAATAAGCAGATATTAAATTTGAAAAGGCTGCTCACAGGCAGCCTTATTATATTTGTTAAAAGCCAAACTTAATCCCAACTGATCCGGAAGTAGCGTTATAGCCGCCGAAAATTATGTTACCGTCGAGATAGAAATTGTCTAATATTTTTGTTGATGCTCCAATGCCAAACTTAAATTCATTTCTGAATCCTGATGCTGTTTTTTCGACAGAGTTTTTCTCGAAAGAGTTAATTAACATCCCATTTTTATCGTAAGTATCTATTCTTCTATTTATAAAACTGTCGGTCGGAAAAATATATTCCGAACCATATCCTGCTATTAGATAGGGAGAAATCACCCATTCGAATGGAGAATATTTTACCGCAATATTTAGTGATAAGCCGGTGTGTTTATCATATCTTTCTGCAAACGTCTCGGTCACTGATGTTTCACTATTCCGTGTGAAATTGGAATACGAAGGACTCTTTGTTCCAAAGGAACCAATTCCACCATATATAGAAATGGAAAATTGCTTATTAAACTTCCTTTCCAGAGACAAGGTCATAAAATTGTTTTTAATCTGTTGATTAAATGTAAGGACACTAAAATTTAATCCTACAAACCAATTGTTTGATTGTTGAACTGTATTAGTTTCTTGTGCAAAAAATGGAAAGAATGAGAAAAGCATTATTATAAGCGTTGTTCTTGTTTTCATGTGAACCCCTAATTTTTTTTAAATTGCTTGCCGGCGGGTTTTCTACAAACGGATTACAACTTTAGTTCCTTTCCTCAAACCCGATATAGCAAAGAGCATATATGTTATCTGTATCCTGCCCAAAGGAACTTTGGTTTATGTGGTAATCTATACTTAAAAATATTTCATCTATAGGGGGTTTTTTAGCTCCGTTAGTACGAATGACTCTTTCTGTGGAGAGAAATATTTATAGAATAACTAACACGCAACATTTGTTAAGTCCCTTTAGTGGCGGTATAAAACTTTTTTACCATTTATCTAAATTGTTCTTTGTGAGTTTGAACAAACTATCATTCCATTGTGTTTAATAGTTTTGACTCACAAAAAATTCATCATTTATTAAGGAGGAAATATGAAACATACAAAATCATTATTGGCTACTCTACTCATTGTCTCAATTCTCGTGTCTGGCTGCGGAGCGAGCAAAGCTGTTCAAGGCGGTGCTATTGGTGTTGCGGCGGGCGGTGTTCTTGGCGGTGTAATTGGTAAAGTTGCCGGCAATACAACGTTAGGTGCAATTATTGGCGCCGCAGTTGGCGGAACTGCCGGTGCTTTAATCGGTCATCACATGGATAAACAAGCAGAAGAAATGCAAAAAGATATTGAAGGCGCTAAAGTTGAAAGAGTTGGAGAAGGAATTAAAATAACTTTCGATAGCGGAATTCTTTTTGCAACAAATTCATCCAAGCTGGAAGCGCAGGCAAAGGTTAATATTGATAAGCTTGCTAAAATTCTCAACAAATATCCCGACACAAATATTTTTGTTGCCGGACATACAGACATCACCGGCAAACTCGATCTAAATATGAAGCTTTCTGAACAAAGAGCTAAATCAGTTGTTGATTACGCTACTAGTCTTGGTGTTGCAACTTCAAGATTTACACAGCAAGGTCTAGGACCAAATGAGCCTGTTGCTACCAACGATACACCAGAGGGAAGAAAAGCAAACCGCCGTGTTGAAGTAGCTGTATTCGCAAACGAAAAATTAAAAGAAGCTGCTGAAAAAGGAATGCTGAAATAGAGCAGTATTTAGTATAAAGTAATTAGTATTTAGATGAAACCTCTGAATTATTGGTTCTTTGTCACACTGAGCTTGTCGAAGTGTGATAATTTAGCTTGTAACGTCATGGTTCGACAAGCTCACCATGACTTAGTCTTAATATTTCAGAGGTTTCTAGATAATAAATAGAAGAGCGGTTTTAGCCGCTCTTTCTATTTTAAATTTACGCCCGCCACAAATAACTCATCTTAAAGAAAAATCCGCGCTGAACTTCGTTGAAAGAACTACTTGCAATGTAGCGGTTCTGCGGTTCATCCCATTCTGTTTTGTTATACAAAGAGCCATAACCAAGATGCATCACTGTCCCCGGAACGTATGTGAATGAAACAAGAAAATCGGTAAGCAGTTGTTTCTTGAACTTGTTGTACTCGGCAATTCCTCTGAAGAATAAATATTTATTTACTTGATATGTTAAACGCTCCCGAATAATTGGATATTCATAGATCAGCTTAGCATCGGTTGAGCGGCGGAAATCAGAAAACACAACGCTTGTGTATGATTCAATATTCTGTGTCGGGCGGAAAGTCATGCTGGCAGAAATTCTATTCGAGTAACCTTGAAATGGCGCTGAAGAATAATAAATTGACTGCATCCTTCTGTATGTAATATTTGACGAAAGCTGCTTGGTGAAAAGTCCGCCAAATGTAACTGCCAAACCACTTGTGTTAAATTTTTCTCTCTCAAAAATTTCCGTTGCGTAGATTAATTTAATCTTAGCAGTTAGAGAGCCGAACATATACGTCTGCGCGGAAACATAATTAAATGTTTCCCATTTTTCGCTCGGCATATCTTTCAACTGCGCAGAGAAAGCTTCCAGATCAATTCTAGAGATGAAAGAATTTGTTGGGTAAAGTTTTGGTTTAACCAATCCGGTTAGAGATAAAACTCCGTTGCGGGTTAAGTAGCCGGTTTCAACAAAGAAATCTTCCGAGATATTTTTGAATGAGAAATCATAAAACAAATCGCGCGAATCAAAATTGTAACGAAGGCTTAAAACAGAGCCGCCTTTAGCTTTATCAATCCCGGAATATTTTGTGCTGGAAAAAATTCCATTCCACTCCACAGTACTTGATTGAGTAACGCGGAAAATTCCATCAACTGCGGCAACTCTATTAAAATTATTTTTCGTTTCCCGTCCGGTATAAATAGCGCCAACGTAACTATCTTCAGAGAGAGTTCTCTTGAAGCGAAGAATTGGAAAACTCGCATACTTGCCATCAGTTTCATTTGGCAATTCATCCATAGAAAATAGTGCTGCGAGTGTATTCTTAGTTCCAAGCTTGCCGCTAAGTTTCAGCCCGGTTAGCGGATTAACAATTGTTCTTGTGTGGACTAATGTTCCGAGCGGATCAACTTCGGAAGTTCCTAATCCGGCAACATTAAAAATTTCGCTCCCTTCTAAAAAGAAAGGACGTTTCTCCGCGAAGAATAATGAGTAGCGTAAGTTAACATCAACTTGTCCGGCATCGGATTCAACCTGGCTAAAATCTGGATTGTAAGTTGCATCAAGAATCAAATCAGAAGTGATTCCATATTTAGTAGTCAAACTCAAATCGCCTTTGTTATCGGTTCGTTTAAGCTCATTCTTGGTTCTTGCGTATTTGTTGCTGTAAGTAAAAGCTGGTAGCAGTTCGAACAAAGTATAGTGTTCCAAATCTCTGTATTCAAGCGGCGTCATCTGCATAAGAAACGCCATCCCCAATTTTGGATCAAGTTCGGGAAATGACGAATGTTCAATTAAGCGGCTGATGTAGCGCTCGAAGAAGATTGACATCGTTACTGGATTGGCATCCGAGTAGCGAATGCTTTTTAACGGAATTGAAATTTCAATTGAGTAACCGTCCGGCAGCATTTGTCCGGCGCTGTACCAAACAAAGTCCGCGCTAAAATCTTCGATGCCGGCGGCGTAACGGCTGTCGGTTTGTATTCCATTTGGGTTGATATAAAAAGCATACAAAGATTGCTGATCGAAAAAGGAATCGAGATTAATGCACACCCAATCATCAGGACGGATATTGTCTCTGCTGTTCACCGACGTTTTTATTTTATCCGGCTCAGTATCGTAACAGCGGAATGCGAAATAAAGATTCTCGCTGTCGTAACCAGCATATGCAATAGTTTTTTGCGATCCATCTTTTCCAAAATCCGGGGAGAAAGTTTTAAAAGTTGAAAAGGATAAAACATTTTGCCATTCGACATCTTCCAACTTTCCATCAATTGTTGGCGGAGTTGATATTCGTGTGGGTCTAAGCGCTTCACCCGCAAAACTAATTGTTGTGATAAGAAATAGTAAAAGAAATTTCCTCATAATGAATCCGTTATTTGGATGAATTGTTTTTTAGCTCGTTAATAATTTTTGCGTCAATCCAATACATTGTATTGCTGCCGTTGCCCGGCGAGTTGTGAATTTTTTGCAGCCACTCGTAACTGAAGTTTTCATTTTCGCTGAAAAGATTTTCATCCGGCTTCATAGACATAAAGAAAAAATATTTTCCGTCACGTGTTACATATGGCGAATACTCGTTGAACTTCGAATTTATTTTATCTCCCATATTTATTGGGTTTTGCCATGTGTCGTCAGAGTTTCTGAAGACAATATAATAATCAGCAGCACCTTTTCCATCCTTAGCTCTAAACACGCTAACTATAATATATTTTTCTTCCGGATCAATGAAAGCGTTAAATCTATCCGCGCCAAAATTTATTTGTTCGGGAAGTTTTTCCGCCGCCGCATATTTCCCGTCAACCAATTTTGATCTAAAGATCGCGTTGCTTCTATCTGCGGCTTCGCGGGTAAAATACATAGTTCCATCATTTGTTACGGAGGGGAAGTACTCATCGGTCGCAGAATTGATTGGCTCTCCAATATTTACTGGCTCACTCCAGCCATCATTTACTCTGTCCATTACCCAAACATCATAACTTTCTTTCTCTCCCTTTGGTGATGTCTTTGAGCGGTTGGAAACGAAATACATTTTCTTTCCGTCCGGTGAGATGCATGGCTCGGTGTAAGCATATTTTGCGTTTGCAGCGAATGGCGCTACTTCAGGTTTTTGCCATTTGCCATCAATAAACTTTGAACAAAGTATTGTGCTGAAAATAAAAGTAGAGCCGTGAACGGTAAAGTACATTTCCTTTCCATCCGGAGTAATTGCCATATCGCGTGTTGGCAAACCGGTTGTAACCAAACCAGGCATAAATATTTTCGCTGTCATTCCCGGCGGTTCCACTCCAAGATATTTTTCTGTAGATGTTTGCGCAATTAAATTAATACCGGCGAGAAAAATCAAAATGTAGGGGGCAGTTAAAAATTTTGCTTTCTTCATTGCTTTTCCCTCTTGTTTTAAAGATTTAAAATGAAAAACCCACTCCAACTAAAACTTATGACGCAAATTAGACGTTTTTACTTGGTGTGGGTTAGAAGAATTTTACGAGCGGTTAATCTTTCTTTTGGTTGTAGCCCTTGTCGCCATAAGGCTGAAGTTTTTCCAGCCACATTTCTTCGAGCACGTTTAAGTCATCTGTGTAATCGTATTTGGGGTCTTCCTTCGGTTCAAGTGTATCAATAACTTCGAACACAAAATTTTCTTTGCCAAACTTTAAATAATCTTCTCTCAATTCTTTGCTTATGTGTGAGCCGATATCCAGACCAAATTCAAAACGGTTTGCCATGCCCCGTAAATTTTTACTGCTTGCCAAATATATTTTTCCGTTCGCTAAATTCCATATCTGAAAAATTCCCATGGGCTGAACGGTTTGCTTGTATTGTTTTACAATTTCTTTTTTATCAATCACTTCTTTTCTCCATCTTCTTTTAGCCAATAAATTTGATTTTCCCTTTGCATAATTCCTTCTTCTATCAGAAGCCTTCTAATTGTGCAATGATCTTCGTACGTCTCATTTATCAAACTATCAACTTCGTTTTCTGCGTACTTTTTGCCGGATTCAAATTTCTTAACGAACTCATCAAGAATTATCAGCTTCTTTTTTCTTTGCACCGGCAGCTTGGTAAGTCGTTTATTCTTAACGAAAGTCTTCAGCACTTTTTGCCGGTATTTATTAATCCGCTCATCCTGAACAAATTTTTCGATATTGTCGAAGGAAGTTAATTCCCGCAAAGTAAGATTGAAAATTTCATCATTCACTTGATAGACAAGATAATATTGATCTTTCTTTTTGCAGACCAATCCGGCTTTTTCAAGTTTTTTCAAATGAAATGAAACTGTAGAAACAGCTAGATTAATTCTGTGAGCGAGTTCTTCCACATATTGCGGTTTCTGCAAGACAGCGTTTAGAACTTGCAGGCGGGAAGTATCCGCCAGCGACTTCATTATTTCGATACTTTTTGAGATTTCCATAGCTTTAATATGTTTCGATAATTGTCGAAACAAAAATAATGCTGAAATTCCCGCTTGTCAATTCATTTCTATATCTATCGAAATAAAATATTAATGTAATTACTCAAGTTGATCGCTTAAGTTTATAAACCGTTAAAACGGTTCGAACCCTTTACTTTTTCTAATCAACCCACGGATTAATCCGTGGCTTGATAAAATGAAAATCTCTTTAATAACCGTTTCAACGTTTTTTTATCTGCTGCTTAGTTAGGTGGTCAACTTGAGATAATTATTCAACATCAGAATGATCCTCATAATCCAATCACTTCATTCTGCTTCTTTTTACTATTTTTGTGAAGAAGAAATAACGAAAGGACTTTTGAATTTATGTCAACAAAAACACAATTAGCGGTTATTGGCGGCGGACCGGGCGGCTACGCGGCGGCGTTTCTCGCGGCTGATCTTGGAATGCAAGTTACTTTAATAGATATGGAAAAAAATCCGGGTGGCGTTTGTCTTTACCGCGGATGTATTCCCTCCAAAGCGTTACTGCATGTTGCAAAACTCATAAACGAAGCAGAAGAAGCAAAAAAATGGGGCGTAGATTTTGGTGAACCAAAAATTGATGTAGCAAAACTGCGCGATTTTAAGGATGGTGTTGTTAACAAACTTACCGGCGGATTGGGACAGCTTGCTAAACAGAGAAAAGTAAATTTCATAAATGGCAGAGCAACATTTGTTAACTCTAATACGCTTTCAGTAGCTAAAGCAGATGGAACTACAGAAGAAGTAGTTTATGAAAAAGCTATTCTGGCAACCGGTTCAGTTCCAACAAAAATTCCGGGATTATCAATTGACTCGCCAAGAGTGATGGATTCAACTTCCGC
>DAIEQT010000015.1 GCA_027347545.1 Ignavibacteria bacterium
CCGGTTTTGAACGCTCCGCCGGAGGTAGCCGCCCAAATATTATTCCCAATTATAACAGTGCCGCTAAGTGTTTTCATATCGGCATAAATTTTCCATTTGCCAAAGTTTTGTCCTAGCAGACTTATAGCAGAAACAAAAAGAATAAAAACAATTTTTGATACTTTCATCTAATCCTCGTTTTGTGGTTACAGATGGTAGAAAAAGTAATGGGCAAATTTACCTATAAATGTTTGATCAAAAAGTAGAAAGTTTCATGCGCGATATGTTTTGTGGTAAGTTTTATGCACTGTTTTTCTGAAGCATTTTTCTCATTGCGTCCAATTGACTACCCGAAATATAATATTTACCAAGATTATCGTTATCCATTTTTTTGCCCCCATGGAAATCCGAGCCGCCCGATTCCAGCAAACAATATTGGTTAACAATTCCGCGGTAAAACTGAATTTGGTTCTCGTTATGGCAAGGATGAATTACTTCAATTCCATCCACACCTGCCTTTATTAAACTGATCAGCAGATGCTCTTTCATATAACCGGGATGAGCTATAAAGGAAAGCCCGCCGGAATCATTGATGAGCTTTAGGGCACTTTGCGGCGAGACATGAATTTTGCGCTCGAAAGCCGGTCCGTAATCGCCAATGTATCTCTCAAATGCTTCTTGGTAATTCTTAACAATTCCAAGATCTGTCATAGCATAGGCAATGTGCGGTCTTCCAACTGCCGAGTTCTTAGCGTAATCAAGTACATCATCAAGCGTAATTTTTAGTCCGAGGTTTTGCAGCTTTTTAACCATTCTTTTTGCGCGGTGCAATCGTTCATCGCGGAAGAAACTTAGGTACTTCTGAAGTTCTTCGTTGTCGGCATCAATAAAGTAGGCGAGAAGGTGTATTTCTTTGTCATCAAGATCAGTACTAATCTCAACACCTGTAATGATATCCATACCGAAATCATGTGCGCATTCGGTTGCTTCTTTCAGCGCGTTCATTGAATCATGATCGGTGATGCTAATAGTTTGCAGACCATTACGGTGAGCCAGCTCAACCAACTCACAAGGTTCTAAAGCCCCATCAGAGTAAAGTGTATGAGTGTGTAAATCAATTTTGTTTGGCATTATTAAAAGAATTTTTCCTTAAACTTTTCATAATCAAGAATTCTGAGTTTCGAACCTTCCATTTCAACCAAGCCTTTTTTTGCAAATGAATGAAGGGTTCTTGAAATGGTTTCTCTTGAGGTTCCAGCCATGTTTGCCAGATCTTGCTGTAACGGAAGCTTCTCAATTTCAACTTTGCCTTGTTTAATTTTTCCAATATCATCGGCAAGTTGAAGAATAACTGTAGCTACTTTTCCTTCAGCGTCTTTAAGAGATAATGCTTTGATCTTCATATCAGCATTCCTCAGTCTTCTTGTAAGCTCTTGTAAGAGCGCTACAGAAACTTCGGGGTGCTCATATAAGAGATTAAGAAAGTCGTTCCTTTGAATCATAAAAAGTTCGCTTTCGTCTATTGACGTAACAGTTGCAGATCGTGTTAAGCCATCCAGAATAGCCATCTCACCAAAGAAATCACTTTCACCAAGAATTGTAAGAATAACTTCTCTACCGTCGCCGCTGTTTCGGCTCACTTTTACTTTCCCGGTAA
Organism: Ignavibacteria bacterium; assembly: GCA_027347545.1. GTDB lineage: Bacteria > Bacteroidota > Ignavibacteria > Ignavibacteriales > Melioribacteraceae > Stygiobacter. The sequence goes on from DAIEQT010000015.1 coordinate 1,637, forward strand.
CAATTACAAAAAGGGCATTACCGGCATCTTCTTCCATTAAAACAACATCATTTTTTGCGTATGCCTTTCTCAAACCAATTTTTTCTATTTTTTCCAACGCATCGTTCCCCAATTCTGAAAAAATTGGAACGTATGTAAGAAATTCGGAAGCCGCCATTAATGTCCTCTATTTTTATTTAAGAATCTCTGATGTTTCAAAAGCAAGATAATTTTTTCGGAATTAAGGAACAACGGTGATTTTGAAATTATTCTCAAAACCGCGATAGAAGAATAAAAAAGCCTCAGGTTTATTGAAAAGACAAGGTTATCTTTGCGTAGAAAAAATCACCCGATAGGTGAAAAAAGAAAATAAGCTAAAGACTTACAAAAAAAATGTAGGATAACCGACAGATGCTGAAGAAAAGAAAACCAATCAAGATAACACGAAGTAGAGAAAAACTAAGCAACCGAATCGGAGTTCCGTTAATAGAAGAAGTAGTAGAAAAGTTAAGACTACGCGAAAAGATGAATGAGTTGTTTGGGAGTCCGGGAAGTAATCGAGGAATAAAAGCAAGTGATTATATAATGACACTGGTATATATGTTTGTAGATGGAGCGTTACACTTAGAGGATGTACGTCATTTACAAAGTGATGAAGCCTTTCAAGAGATGTTGAAGGAAATGAAACTGCCGACAAGTGATGCAATCGGAGATTGGTTACGCAGAAACGGAGGTAAGTCGTCAGAGAAAAAGATGATGGAAGTAATAAGACAATTACTGCTGGGATTGAGCAAGGAAGGTCACATTTTGGATATAGATGCAACGATAATAGAATCAGACAAAGGAGATTCGGAAAAGACCTACAAAGGCATCTATGGTTATCAACCTCTGTTGGGTATAATATCGGAAAATGGAATTGTGGTAGGAAGTGATTTTCGAGAAGGTAACGTAAGTCCTCAGAGTGGATTGGTTGAATTAATAAAGAGTTGTCGAAGAACATATAGCCAACAGATAAAAATAATCAGAAGTGATTCAGCGGGTTGGCAAAAGGAAGTGGTTGATTACTGCCAAGTAGAAAGAATTGGTTTTACAATAACAACCGATCAAACCGAAGGTCTGCTTGAGGTAATAAAATCAATACCATCAGAAGGATGGGAAAAAGTGATAGGTAAAGATGGTATCCAAGAGAACTACGAAGTAGCCGAGACAGAGTATCGGTTTGGCTCCAAGAAACGGACAGTACGCATAGCAGTAAAGCGCACAAAGTTGAAGAAACAATACGACCTATTCTTGAATTATAGTTACTGGATAGTGGCGACAAATTTAAGCAAAGAAGAATATGCTAAAGAAGCAGTAATAGAGTTGCATGAAGGACGTGGAAATATGGAACGAAGAATAGGAGAATTGAAGCATCAACTAAATTTAGACAAAGTACCGTGCCGACAGTACGAAGCCAACTGTTTATATTTTACAGTAGGGCTTTTGTCATACAACTTACT
>DAIEQT010000019.1 GCA_027347545.1 Ignavibacteria bacterium
TCCGGTATGCAAAAACGGATGACGAAAGTAACGCATTGATATTCCGTGTTCAGCTAAAAGCTTTTTTGTAATTGGCTCTCCGCGCAAAATATCTTTCGTGTATTCATTAATACTAATTTCGTTTGCACTTTTATGAGAGAAGGAATGATTGCCAAGCTCAAATCCGGCATCGAGCCATTGTTTTAGCAATGCTATTTTATTTTCATCCGGTTTGTCATTCGTGAAAAGTTTACCTTCATTCACAAAGCCTATTACCGGCACCTTTTGCGAACTCAAATTGGCAAGTAATTTCTTTGTAAGTGCTTCATATTGTTCTTTGTTGTAACTGCCTATTCTTTGCAAAGGCAAATCATCAATTGTTACGGCTATTTTGTTTTGAGAAAGTATATTTATCACAAGTAATAAATTAATGAAGCATAACATATATCCCATATTCTCTTGTCCTCATATAGTTTTAGATGCAGTAGGCGCAAGCTTCAGCTTGCGAAACAAATTTACTTATTCCCAATCATTCAAATTATATTCGGTAGAACCAAAAAATTTGTAATGTTTCCAATAAGAAACAATTCCGGCACGTACGGGGTTATTGAGTATATATTTAACATTGTTCACTAAATTCTCGCTGCTACGAAGTATGTGATCATAGTAGTCCTTCTGCCAAAAGAAGCCGTTATGTTTTTGAGACAACCAAAAACCCGTTCTCTGTTTGAACATAGAAATACACTTTCTTGGATCGGCAGCTGAAGCTTTGCCGGAGATAATTATATGTAGATGATCCGGCATAAATACATAAATCCATGCAGTACAATTCTTTTTATTTAATTCTTCCAATAAGACTTTCTCAAACTCTCTTACAACATTCGGATCACTAAATAATTCTTTTCTATCTTTAACACATATGGTAAAAAAAACAAAATTACCGCCTTGGTAAACTTCGGGGCTTAAGCGGTGCTTTTTCTCTATGATCTTACTTTTGTCATCCATTCTTTTTCCGCAACCTAAAGGTTGCGCCTACTCATTCTGAAAAAAAACCTTTCCATTAATGATTGTGTATAAGACTTTTGTGTTTTTGATTTCTTCATCTGAACATTTCAATAAATCATTCGAAAGAACCACCAGATCAGCATACTTTCCTTTTTCAATTGTTCCCTTCACGTCTTCTTCAAACGATGCGTACGCACCATTTATTGTATATGATTTCAGCGCTTCTAACCTTGTCATTTTCTTATCTGGATAAAATGTTTTTCCTTCAGCATTCTTTCTTGTAACCGCTGAATAAAAACATTCGATTGGATCAATATCTTCTATCGGGGAGTCTGTACCATTACAAATTATGGCACCTCTATATATCAACTTTCTCCAGACGTATGCGCCTTCTTCTGCGCGTTTGTTTCCGAGCCGTTCGGGTACAAAACCCATATCGCTTGTGCAATGAACAGACTGCATAGCCGCAATGACACCAAGTTGAGCGAAACGAGGAATATCTTGTGCGGATAAATGCTGCGCATGTTCAATAGCCCAGCGTAACCCGGTTTTAGTTGGTTGCTGTTTAAATTTTTCTTCGTAAATATTTAATACTTCTCTATTTCCCATATCGCCAATTGCGTGAATACGCATTTGATAATCGTTCACTATAGCTAATTTGGCAATGTTCTTTAGCTCATCAATAGGCGTAACATTCGAGCCGGAATGATTTTGTAAATCCGAATATGGCTTAAGCAGCCAAGCACCGCGTGAGCCAAGCGCGCCATCAATATATTGTTTGATTGAACGGACAGTTAAAAATCCGTTTGCATAACCAGCCATTCTATATCTAGCCAAATTATCTTTCATTTTTTGAAATGTGTCTTGAACCATAATGTTTACACGAATCGGTAGGTGATTTTCGTCCGCAAGTTTTTTGTAAACGTCAATTACGTCGAATGGCTGCCCTGCATCTGCACAAGAAGTAATTCCTTTTTTCAAACAATCATCTGCGGCAAGCTTAGCAATTTTTCTATAATGATCTTCGATTTCTTGCGGAGACCGCTTTGCCAAATATTCATCATAAATTTTTCTGATTAGGTTTTCACCATTCTCTTCAAACACACCAATTGCGCTGCCTTCATTATCACGCACAATTGTCCCGCCACTTGGGTTGGGTGTGGTTTTTGAGATTCCCGCAAGCTGCATTGCTTTTGCGTTTGCAAATACTGCATGTCCGCTTGCGTGAGAAAGCATAACCGGATTTTCCGGCGTAAGTTTACTTAGTTCATCATGAATTGGATAGCCGTTTACGGTTGGATTTGGCACCGGATTAAATTTTTCTTGATGCCAGCCTCTGCCGATTATCCATTCACCCGGTTTATGCTGTTTAACTGCTTCTGCTAGAATTGACACAACCTCATTCCAATTTTTCGCGCCGCGCAAATCTAAGTTAACAAGCGATTCTCCCAATCCTAAAAAATGTGCGTGGCTATCGTTAAATCCCGGCATTACAAACTTTCCGCCAAGATCAATTACTTTGGTTGATGAGCCAATATAGTTTTCAACGTCTTTATCTAAACCGACAAAAATTATTTTTCCATTCTTAATTA